>DAOMPZ010000001.1:0-2629 GCA_035445045.1 Crocinitomicaceae bacterium
GTCGAAACCAATCCACGCTGTAAAATAAGTTTGTCTAACCGCTCTTCTTCCATGGTGCAAAAATACCTCTTTTAGACATTAGACGGAAAGATAAAAGACAAAAGACTTGTTTGGCGGTGGATTTTACTTTGTTTCTTCAATACTCCTTAAAATAATGTCCGTAGCTTTTAGTATTTCATCTTCGGTAATGTTGAGTGGTGGCGAAAGACGAAACGAATACGGGTGTGATAAAAACCAAAAACTAATCAAGCCGTATTCCAAGCATCGTTTAACGACTTTTTCAACACGCTCAAAAGATTCCATGTCAAAGGCAAACATCATTCCTACACGGCGTGTTGTTTTGATTTCGGGATTTGCGCCAATTTTTTGCTCTAAGACTGCGCCCAAGCGTTCTACCTCATCAAAATTAATATCGTTTGCTAACACGCCCAAAAATGCCGCCGCTACTGCTGTGATTAATGGATGTCCGCCAAAGGTTGTGATGTGTCCCAACATCGGGTTGTAGGTAAATTCCCACAATTTTTCTTTGCTCGACACCACTGCGCCAATCGGCAAACCACCGCCAAGAGCTTTTCCTAAAGTCAGAATATCAGGAACAACGCCCGAACGTTCAAAGGCGAAAATTTTCCCTGCTCTCCCCATGCCACATTGTATTTCGTCAAAAATAAGCTGTGCGCCTGTTTCGTCACAACGCTTGCGCAACGCTTGCAAAAACTCTGTGGAAGATTCCCGAACGCCTGCATCACCCTGAATAGTTTCTAAAATTACACCTGCGGTTTTTTCGGTAATTTGCACCAAATCTTCGAGTTTGTTGTGTTGCAAAAAACGCACATCAGCAAGCAAAGGTCTGAATGGTATTTTCTTGGTTTCATTTCCCGAAACGCTCATCGAGCCATGTGTACTGCCGTGGTACGAACCTCTGAATGAAACAAGTTCTGTTCTTCCTGTCACACGCTTGGCTAATTTTAAGGCGGCTTCATTCGCTTCCGTCCCTCAATTAACAGGGTAAACGCAGTTTAATTTTTCGGGCAACAAGGCGGTTAAGCGATTGGCAAAATCAATGTTTGAATCTTGGATATATTCGCCCCAAACCATGCAGTGCAAGTATTTATCTGTTTGGTTTTTAATTGCTTGCACGACTTTCGGGTGACGATTTCCAATGTTATTGACCGCAACGCCTGCAATCATATCCATGTACGCTTTGCCGTTTTTGTCGTAAATGTACAAACCCTCGGCACGCTCTACTTCAATCAGATAGGGCGTTTGGTTGGTTTGACCGAGTTTGTCAAGGAAGATGTTTTGGTTTGTCATGATGGGTTTATCTTTGATAATTTACCGTCAAAGATACGCTTATTTTAGGGTTTTACAGCATTTATTTTTCCCCTATTGGTTTTAGCCGAAAAATCAAAAAAGTAATGAAAATTGTCGAAAAAGTTACTTTTTGTAAAAACCACCCCTCCACAATTCCAATTTCTTCTTCTGTCAAATCGTACAGCACATACACCATTTTGTCTATTTCGGTGTCTGTTTTGTCAATTTCTGTTTTAATGTGTTTGAATTTATGAAAAAACACGCAAAATATAACTAAGTGAATAAAAATACTTACCTTTGAAAGAATGTGAAATAAAAATTGATGCGAATACTTCTATTAATTACGTTCTTGCTCCCAACGGTTTTGCTCGCTCAAAGGGCATTTCTGTTTCGGAATTATACCATTGAAAATGGCTTGTCGCAAAGCTCAGTCACTGCGATACAACAAGACGAAACATACTCACTTTGGATTGGAACACAAGACGGATTGAACCGTTTTGACGGACATTCTTTTGAAACTTTTTCAACGGTTAACAACGAAAATATTTCCAATGATTACATTAAAACAATCGTCAAGGCGAGCGATAAAAAAGTTTGGGTTGGAACACAAGACGGTGTGTTTTACTACGACCCGCTTTACGAGCGTTTTACAAAGATAAATCATGCGTTTTCGTCTGCTTTGCAAATCGAAAGCATCGTGGAAGACAAAGATGGCAAAATTTGGATAGGTTCGTACAATAACGGCATCGCTTTTGTCGCTAAAAATGCACAAAAAGTAACGCCTTTTCTCTCCAAAACAACACTCAACAACATCACGGAGATTTTTCAAATAAACGCTAACGAATTGGGCGTTCTATCGTCGGGGAAATATTATCGGGTAAACACGTCTTCCAAAGCCGTTTCACACGAAAATATCTTGACAGACAGACAAGTAAAAAAAGTGGTGCTTTTAGAAAATGGCAAACAACTTGTCGGCACAAACAAAGGCTTATTTCTGTATGATGCGACAACGAAAAAGCTAAATCCACTCTTGCAAAAGGAGGATATTCAAACGATTAATTACGACCAACGTTATTATTTTATCGGAACTTCCTCCAACGGTTTGCACGTTATCAACCGCAGTAACGGCGAAATTACCGTTTCCAAAAAAGACCGCCTAAACCGTAATGCGCTCGAAGACAATTCTATAAATACCGTTTTTAAAGATAAATCCAACGTTATTTGGGTTGGAACAAACAATGGAATTAGTAATTTTAATATCTATCAAAACGATTTTAACTTAATTTCTACCAGCGAATTTTCCGAAAGTGGCTTGCCA
>DAOMPZ010000001.1:2639-7568 GCA_035445045.1 Crocinitomicaceae bacterium
TTGGTGTTTTGAAGAAAACAACGACGGACGTATCATTTTTGTCGGAACGGATAATTACGTTTCGTTTTACGACCACACGCAAGATAAATTTACGCACATTCCGTTGGAAATCACCCAAAATGGCAAGCGTGTTTTGATTGATGATGCTTCTATTACAAACATTCGCTACGTTAACGAAGATTTGGTACTTGTTTCGACCACAAACGGACTTTTTAAGTTGTACTATAATTTCGGAAAGCCTTATTTTGAGCGAGTTACAATCAAAGGTTCTAAAAACGACATTGATGCAAACCGTATTTATATCATTGTTCCGTGGAAAAACGGCGACTATTTTTTAGGTACAAAAGACGGTGCTATTAAGTATAATTTATACAAAAACACGTTTCAGTTTTTCACAAACGACCCCAACGACAAAGCAAATACGATTGAAACAGGAATTTGCCGTTACATCTTTAAAGACAACAGCGGAAACATTCATTTTTTCACGAGCGAGGGCGGAATAAACACGTATAACGAACAAAAAAATGTCATTCAACCGTCCAAATACAACAATGAAATTTTAAAAGTTACCAAAGAATTTGTCACGTCAGCTATTCAGTTAGGCGATAATTTGTGGTTGGGAACGCTGGGTGGCGGTATTTTGAAACTCAACGCAAAAACGCAAACAATCGAGCAATTTAATCACAAAACAGGACTTCCAAACAATGTGATTTACGGTATTTTAAAAGATGATGAAAATAATTTGTGGTTGAGTTCTAACAAAGGAATTTTCAAATTTAACACCCATAAAAAAGAAATTGTATCGTATCACAATTTCGGTTCGTTTTTGTTGACGGAATACAATTTGGGAGCGTATCTAAAAACCAAACATGGCGAAATGTTTTTTGGAGGTGTGAATGGTTATAATTTCTTCAATCCCGAAAAAATTAGACGCAAAGAACGAACGTCTAACGTGTCGATTTTATCTCTCACCGTGGACAACAAAGTCATTTACCCGAGTGAAGATGGCATTATTCAAAAAGGAATAAATTTTATTGAGGAATTGAAGTTGAGTTACCGTCAAAATAATTTTTCGTTGCACATCATGGCGGAAGATTTAGGTAATTCAAACTTGGTAAAATACAAATACATTTTAGAGGGCGACAACGTTGATGAGGTTATTTTAAACAATCAAAACATCATTCACTTTTCAAACTTAAAACCAGGTAATTACAAGCTCAAAATCTATGCACAAATTGGCGCATCAGATTGGAGTCATCAACCTAAAATTATTTTGCTCACTATCAAAACGCCGTTTTGGATGTCCACGTGGTTTTGGATTGTTATTTCAATTACGGGCGCAATTTTGACTTTTATTTATGTGCGTATTCGCATGGAAAATTCACGCAGGGAACAAGTAATTTTGGAAATTAAAATAGCCGAACGCACACGTGAACTTAGAAAACAATCAAAAGAAATTGAAAATCAAGGAAAAACAATTGAAGAAAAGAACAAAAAATTAGAACTTCAAAAAGAATTGTTGGAACTTGAAAAAGCCAAAACAGATAAAGTTTTGAAAAATATTTTGCCCGAAACAACCTTTAACGAATTGCGTGAAAAAGGCAAGGCATCAGCACGTTCGTACAGCATGGTTTCCGTAATGTTCACAGATTTTGTCGGGTTTACAAAAGCGGCAGAAAAAATGACGCCAACCGAAATTATTTCGCAGTTAGACATTTACTTTTCGGAGTTTGATAAAATCATTGTCAAAAATAATTTAGAGAAAATCAAAACAATTGGAGATGCATATATGTGTGCAGGTGGTATTCCTGTGCGCAACAAAACAAATCCGATAGACACGTGTTTGGCAGCACTTGAAATTCAGGCGTTTATGCGCAATTTCAAAATGGAAAATGGCAGTGAGAATTGGCAGTTGCGTATTGGTATTAACACTGGGGAAATCATTGCAGGCGTTATTGGGACAAAAAAATTGGCGTACGACATTTGGGGTTCGACCGTGAATGTTGCCAAACGTATGGAAATGGTTAGCGAAATCGGAAAAGTGACTATTTCGGGTGAAACCTACAAACACATTCAGTTTTATTTTGACTGTAATTTTAAACATAAAGCGATTTCCAAACACCAAGAAGAATACGATGTGTACACGGTCAATCGTATCAAAAAAGAGCTTTCTGCCGATGACGAGGGAACAATTCCGAACGAAAAATTTTGGAAACTTGTCAACCTACATTTGTACAGTCAAATTAACTATGCGAAAGCGGAAGAATTTGTAATAAAACTTTTACGAGAAAAACTATCGCCACATTTGCATTATCATTCGTTGGCGCATACGTTTGACGTTGTTTCGGCTGCCGAACGCTTAGCGATTGAGGAGGGAATTACCGATGAAAATTTGTTTTTACTTAAATCAGCCGCACTTTTCCACGATGCAGGTTTTGTAGAACAATACAAGCATAATGAACCGATTGGCGCAAAAATGGCGGAAGAGATTTTACCCGATTATGGCTATTCGCCCGAACAAATTGACGTTATCAAACGCTTGATTTTTGTCACGCAAATTCCGCACAAACCAACGAATTTGTTGGAAGAAATCATTTGTGATGCCGATTTGGATTATTTGGGACGACCTGATTTCTTCCAAATTGGCGACCGATTGCGCCGTGAATTGCGTGAAAATGGCGAGTTAGACTCCGACCGAAAATGGGACGAATTGCAAATTAGTTTCTTGTCGCAACACCGTTATTTTACAAAAACTGCCGTCACAACACGCCGACCACTCAAACAAGAACATTTAGAAAAAGTAAAAATTCGCTTGGCAACGTATAATTATCGAGATTGAGAAAGGTTTTTAAAAAATCATCAAAATTATCCTTTGTAGGCAACCAAATTATAATATATTCGTCCTTTAAAAATGGGCAACTTTCTAATTGTCAAACTGTTAAATAATTAATAAAAATGAAATTACATTCTATACATAAATTCACACAAACAACATTGTTATTGTTTTTTGTTTTATTCTTCGGAGCAACTCAAGGGTTTTCTCAGGTTATTGCCCAAAATGGAATGCAATCAAAAGAGAGTAATTTTTTCTCATTTTCAGAACAACGTAAAAGTTCGCTTGAAATGTGGAAAAAGTATAACAATCCTAAGTTTTATTCGCACCCTGAATTTGGCGTGCTTTCTAATTCTGCTCCGCAAGGGAATGTCGTTGAGGTCTTAGAAAAAAGAACAGAATCATCACGTTATTTCATCAATACGGATAAACCATCGGAGTTTGTTCTTCAACAAGCGTATGGACCAATTCACTACAATAAAAACGGAATGTGGTTGAAAATTGAAAACGACTTACGTCCGCTTGGTAACAACGTTTACCAATCGAAATTTTACCTTGAACCTGCTGGATTTGATAAGAATATTAGCAAGTCATATATATTAACACAACATGGGAAAATTTACTTTAATGATTGGGCATTATACAAAAAAGTAAACGGCAAAGAAGTTTTTATTGCTAATGCTGATTGGTCTGTTTTCAGAGCAGGCGATGATGGTGTTTATATTGCAAATATTTTTGACGGAATTGATGTAGAAATGATTGTCCTTGATGGAGCAATTAAAACCAATTTCATTATGAAGAAAAATGAATTTGGCACGTACGAATCACTTATTTTTAGAGATAAATTTACGGCTAATTCAAATCTAAAAGCCTCATTCAGTGATTACCCCAACCAAACCGAAGGTGGTGGCGAAGTAGCTATCAAGCAAAACGGGAAAGAAATACTAACCGTTGGAGAAGGATTTGCGTATGTTAAAAACGCTGATAAAGATAAGCAGATTTACCTTTCGTATGCGCTTAACGAAAATATGTTAGATGTTATCGTTCCGTTTTCGTGGATTAATGCAAATATTCAAAACAATCGCTTAATCATCGACCCTCTTGTTACTGCATCAAATACTTTGGCACAAGCATCTATCACTGGTTCGGGGTATAGTAGTACTTGTAATACAGCAAGCCTAAATAATTCGTGTGATTATAATATGAATGTTACTTTGCCCGCTGGTGCTCTTGTTACAAACGTAACAACAGATTTTACATATATAGCAACAGGAGGATGCTGGAGAAGCGAAGGAGCTATGCGTTTTTTGTCGGGAAGCTGTATTAGCCCGTCAAACTCAGGACTTGCTTGGTTCTGTAATGCGGCTAGTGCAGGAACATGTACTGGAACAGGAATTAACATTTATCCAGACGTGACTTCATGTATGCCTGCCGTTTCATGTTCTCCACAAACCATTCCTTTTACGTTGAGATTTTATCGTTGTTTCAGTAGTGGAGGTTGCTCAAACTCTTGTATAGGAGCTGGTTCGCCTTGGGTTGTAAACGTGACAGCACAAACCTTAGAGTTTAACAATCCAACAACAAATATTATCGCAACTCCAACATCAGTTTGTCAAGGTGGATTTGTAACAACATCAACGTTGTTAAATTATGGTGTTCCAAACTATAATTATGCTTGGTCAGCTCCAACAGGAACACCAACAACAGCAACAGGAGGTAATACTCAATTTTCGTTTAATACCACAGGAACACATACAATTAGTGTTACTGCTACTGATGCTTGTGGTCAAGCTGTAAACAGTTCGGTAAACGTTACCGTAACACCATCTACAACACCAACATTCAACCAAGTAGGACCAATTTGTTCGGGAACAGCATTTACTCTTCCTCCAACTTCAACAAATAGTATCACGGGAACATGGTCGCCAGCGATAAATAATACCGCCACAACGACTTATACGTTTACACCAACAGCAGGTTCGTGCGCTGGAACAACCACGATGACCGTAACCGTTAATCCACAACCACCTGCACCAACGACAGCGTGTTATGAAACAGCAACATGGAATTCCACAACGTGCGCATGGGACGTGACG
>DAOMPZ010000001.1:7668-54792 GCA_035445045.1 Crocinitomicaceae bacterium
TAGCGTGTTATGAAACAGCAACATGGAATTCCACAACGTGCGCATGGGACGTGACGGGAACACAACCACCTGCGCCAACCGTAGCGTGTTATGAAACAGCAACATGGAATTCCACAACGTGCGCATGGGACGTGACAGGAACACAACCAACCGCACCAACAGTAGCGTGTTATGAAACAGCAACATGGAATGCCACAACGTGTCAGTATGATGTGACAGGAACGCAACCAATTCCTACATTCAACGCAATTGCCCCAATTTGTTCGGGAGCAACATTAACTTTACCAACAACTTCCAATGAAGGAATAACAGGAACATGGTCGCCAGCGGTTAATAACACAGCAACGACAACTTATACATTTACTCCTGATGCAGGTGAGTGTGCTGGAATGCAAACAATGACTGTAACGGTTAGCCAAACTCCATCATTTACAAGTGCTACATCTAAGACAATCTGTTCGGGAGAATCAACAAATTTAGCATTGACAGCAAGTCCTTCTAGTGCAACATTCACTTGGACAGCAAACGCTCAAAGTGGTGTTAGTGGAGCAAGTAGTGGCAGTGGAACAGCTATCAATCAAGTATTGACATCACTAACGGGTGGAACAGTAACATATTCTGTAACTCCAACGATTGGAACGTGTGCAGGAACACCTACAAATGTTGTCGTAACCGTAACAGCAATGCCTGCTATTTCGGTAACACCACAAACAGCAAGTGTGTGTCAAGGTTCGTCAGTAAACTTAACGGCATCGGGTGGTTCGATTTACACGTGGTCGCCAGCAACAGGGTTGAGTCCAACAACAGGGGCGAACGTTACCGCTACACCATCAGCAACAACAACTTACACTGTTACAGGTGTTGATGCAAGTAACTGTGCAGGAACAAGTCAAGTAACCATAACGGTTACACCAATACCAACAGTAACTACCAGTGCTAATGTCGCATTATGTTTAGGAGAAACAACAACGTTGACAGCAAGTGGTGCAACATCTTATTCATGGTCGCCAGCAACAGGATTAAGTGCAGCAACAGGAGCAAGTGTCACAGCTACACCAATGACAACAACAACATACGTTGTAACAGGAACAACAAACGGCTGTTCTTCTTTGGATTCTGTGACAGTAACGGTTAACCCAATTCCAGTTGTTGACGCAGGAGCAGACCAAAATGTATGTTCAGGAGCGCCAATTACATTGACAGCAACAGGAGCGGTGACGTATTCGTGGGATAATAATGTTACGGACGGTGTTTCATTTATTTCGGATTCAACACGAACTTATACCGTAATAGGTACGGATGCAAACGGTTGTCAAAATACAGACTTCGTAACAATTAATGTCCTTGATGCGCCTGTGGTTGCATTTACTTCTGACACAACAGAGGGTTGCGCACCTTCGTTCATTCAATTTATAAATAACTCCCCTGGGGCAACATCTTATTTTTGGGATTTCGGTGACGGAACAACGTCAACGCTGGCAAATCCTTCTCACAATTACGAAAAAGAAGGTTGCTACGATGTGTCATTCTCTGCCAATAATGGAGCATGTTCAATAACGGTAACAGAAACAAATTACATTTGTGTTAAACCAACTCCAACCGCAGGATTTGTCACTTCAACAACGGAAATTACGAATGTAATGAATGAAGTGTTTTTTGCAAATCAATCGAAAGATGCAACATCTTACGAGTGGTATTTTGGTGATGAAAGTGGATACAGTACACAGACAAATCCGAAATACACGTATGACCCAACTATGATTAGAAATCATACGGTTGTCTTAGTGGCAAGAAACGATGATGGGTGTACAGATACAGCACGTATCATTATCCACATGAAAGGTGATGTTGTGTTTTATGTTCCAAATACGTTTACGCCCGACGGCGACCAATTCAACAATGTGTTTAAACCAATCATTGCAGAAGGATTTGACGCTTTTGGATATGAATTATTAATTTTCAATCGTTGGGGTGAATTGGTATTTGAATCGCACGACCCAGATTATGGTTGGGACGGAACATACCTCGGAAAAATTTGTCAAGACGGAACTTATACATGGAAAATAAACATCAAAAAGATAGGTGTTGATGAACGTTTTTCTCAAACAGGGCATATTACATTGATAAGGTAAATTCAAGAAACAATACGCACAAAAAGTAAAGAATATCGTTTTAGTAATCGAAGATTAAAACATTTTTCTAAACCCTCCCTTTCATTTTTTCCCTACATTTGAACCTCAAAAATCAAACTTATGGCAAAATGGCTTGAACGCTCCGAATTATTAGTCGGTGCAGACGGTTTAGATAAATTAGATAAAGCGCACGTTTTAATCGTTGGATTAGGAGGTGTAGGCTCGTTTGCAGGCGAATTTATCTGCCGTGCAGGTGTGGGAACAATCACATTAATTGACGGCGATGTGTTCGACGAAACCAATAAAAACAGACAACTCACAGCGTTAGACAGTACGATAGGTAAAAATAAAGCAGCGGTTTTAGCAGAACGCTTAAAAGACATCAACCCCGATGTGAAATTGAATGTCATACAAGAATTTGTCGTTCCCGAAAGAGTTTGGGACTTGCTAAAAGAACTCCAACCCGATTACGTCATGGATTGCATCGACTCTGTTTCGCCTAAATTAGAATGGATAATTGCGTGCAAAAAAACAAACACAAAAATTATCTCACACATGGGCGCAGGCGGAAAAATGGATCCGTCACAAGTGCGTGTTGATAAACTACATAAGACATTTAATTGTAAATTAGCGAAATATATCAAGAAACGCTTGAAAAAAGAAAACATTGATTATCGCAAAATCAGAGCGGTGTATTCGACTGAAATTCAAGATAAAGAGGCGTTAAAAATGACTGACGGCAAAAACTTTAAATTGTCTTTCTATGGCACAAATAGTTACATTCCTGCCTTATTTGGCTTGCGTGGTGCAGCCGAAGTAATTCGCTTGATATTGGAAAAAGAAAATGATTTAGAAACCGAAGATTAAAAAACAAAAAAATATGTCCGTTCACAACGAAATAAAAAGAGTAACGACCAACGTGCTGAAAGAAATGAAAGCCGCAGGCGAAAAAATCACGATGTTGACAGGTTACGACTTTTCCATGGCGACGATTATTGATGCCGCAGGAATTGAAGTGATTTTGGTAGGCGATTCTGCGTCCAACGTCATGGCGGGTCACGAAACAACCTTACCGATTACGTTAGACCAAATGATTTATCATGCGCAATCGGTTGTCCGAGCGGCAAAAAGAGCGTTGGTTGTCGTGGATATGCCGTTTGGCTCGTATCAAGGAAATTCCAAAGAAGCGTTGTCGAACGCTATCCGCATTATGAAAGAGTCGGGTGGACACGCTGTAAAAATGGAGGGAGGACAAGAAATTATCGAGTCTGTCAAACGTATTTTGACCGCAGGAATTCCCGTTATGGGACATTTGGGATTGACACCGCAATCTATTTATAAATTCGGGACGTATGCCGTTCGTGCTAAAGAAGAAGAAGAAGCGGAACGTTTGATTTCCGATGCTGTTGCTTTGGAAGAAGCAGGTTGTTTTGCCATCGTTTTAGAGAAAATTCCAGCACATTTAGCCGAAAAAGTTGCCAAAAGTGTTTCGATACCGATTATCGGTATTGGCGCAGGCGGTGGCGTGGACGGTCAAGTGTTAGTTGTTCACGATATGTTGGGCATCAACAACGAATTTAAACCCCGATTTTTACGTAAATACAATAACTTGTACGAACAGATGAAAGAATCTATTGAACAGTATATTTCAGATGTAAAAACAGGTGATTTCCCGAACGAAAAAGAATCTTACTAATTAAAAATCAACGATTTGAACCACTTTGTAAATATCGTTTTTGTAAGTACCGACTTGAGTATTTTTCAAGAGTTCAAAGCGTTATTGAAAAGTGAGGGAACGAATTTAATCCATGCGAAAAATTTAGCCGATGCACGGCAAATTACCAAGCAAAAAACAATTGGAATTATCCTTATTGATGAAAAATCAACGTGTTACAATCAAGACCACGAAGATTGCCGTAATGAGATAATCCAACTGATAAAAGAAAGTCGTAATACGGAATTGATTACGCTTTTTCTCACAGCTGATTTAGACCATTTTGCACCTTTTGTGTTGTCGATAAAAGAGGGAATTTGCGATTTCATTTCCTATCCTTTGCGTGAATCTGTTTTGAATGTCAAAATGGAACTTTACAAACGGATTTATGTCGAGGCACAACGTGGAATTTCACTCATGAAAAGTAATTTTCCGCAGATGATTATTGATGAGTTGCGCCGTCGGGGAAAAATCATGCCGAAACGCTACAAAAATGCCGTTATCATGTTTACGGATTTTGTTGGTTTTTCTGCCAAATCGGCAAACTTGAAACCGATGGAAATGATGATGCAATTGGAAAAATATTTTTCACGTTTTGATGATATTTGCGAACGCTATAAAATCGAAAAAATCAAAACCATTGGCGATGCATACATGGCAGTTGCAGGCATAACAGAAGATTTGCCATTTCCCGAATTGCGAACCTGTATGGCGGCGAATGAAATCATTAATTTCGTGGAAACCGAAAATGCCATTTACAAAGCGAAAGGTGAAGACGGTTGGCAAATTCGCATTGGTATCAACAGCGGAAGTTTAGTTGGCGGCATTGTTGGACATAAAAAATTGATTTACGATGTTTGGGGCGATGCGGTGAATATTGCGGCACGTGCTGAACAAACGTCTTTACCAGGTAAAATATTAGTTACACAACGTATTCAAGCGGTTGTTTCGGCGTATTTTGACACGACTTACTTTGGCAATGTCGAAATTAAAAAACGAGGGGGCGAAATTGATTTTTATCATTTAGGACGTTTACAACCAACAGTGTGCAACGACCAATGGGGTGTTTATCCAAACACAAAATTATTGGAAAAAACAGGTTTGCTTTCCATAGATTTTTACCGAATGCGCCAAAATATATTGCATCTTTTGAAATGTTCTTTGCCCGACACCTTGACGTATCACACCATCGACCGAACGATAAAAATTGACCGCATCGTCAAAGAATTTGCAAAATTGGAGGCTCTTCCCATTCGTGAAATGCTACTGTTGCGCACCGCTGCTTTATACCACGACACAGGTTATATCGTTGATTACAAGGACAATGAACAATACGCCATTATGTTGGCAAAAAAGATACTTCCCGATTACGGTTATTCCGAAGAAGACATCAACCAAGTGTGTCAATTGATTTGGGCAACGGCACGCAGAGAAACCCCAAAAAATCTATTGGAAGAACTCATTTGCGATGCCAATTCTGATTATTTCGGTCGAAAAGATTATCATCTCATTGCCACACGTTTACGCCACGAATTAGAACTGCACCAAAATATAATCATGACCGATAAAGAATGGATTGATTATCAATTACATTACTTGCAATACGAACACCGCTATTACAGCGATTTAGCCAAAAACCTACGTGACAAAGGCAAAAATTTGCGCATTGCGGAACTTTTGCAAGTGAAAAGTGAAGAGTTTTGACCACGAAGTAGCCCGAGGGTAGTTCAGATACGGATACCTCACAACAAATGCATAAAACTCGCAGGAAACGTACCGTTCAAAACGATAATCAACAGTCCAAAAAGTGAAAATCCTGCTGTGGCGTAAAACAGAATAATGTGCGCAAAATAACTTTTCTTGGGAATAAGATAGAAAACGCTCCCGCAAAAAAGTAAAAAACAAATAAGCGGAAAAAGCGTGTATGTTGTTTCGTCAACTTTATAGGTTTTTAATATGTTGTCAAGTGAGTCAATTTTAATTTTATGCTTGATTTTCAATAAACTACTTTCGTAAAGTGTGGCGTCCAATTTCGTAATACCTGTTTCTTGTAAATGAGATTTATTATAAATTAAATCGGCAAGTAACTGCAATTCAACATTAAAAAGTTCGTTCCCATACGTTGTGACCGTTGTTGCTTTTTCAAACGAAAAACTGTTTTCTTCGCCACTAACACTCTGAATTTGAACCGTTCTTTGCGTTTCGGGTGCAACATAATCTGCAATTAAAACGGCATTAATCAGCAAACAAAGTAAGGCAATGGCTAAATGACCAAATTTGAACGTTGTTTGACGTGTTTTTTCATACGTTCTGAAAATAATTTCTTGCTCTTCCAAGGCCTGTTGACGTGCAACTTCTCTGGCTCGATTGATACGTTCTTTCAGTTCTTCTTCCGAATATTTTTGAGAACGATGCGTTGTTTTTCTCGGTTCTGTCGCAGTATAATTATGGTAAATAGAATACTTCGCAGGATTGGCAAAATAATCGGTCAACAGTTCGTAAGCCTCAGCAATTTCGATAAATAACGCCTGACTTTTTTTACCGCCGTCCATGTCGGGGTGGTATTTTTTTGCTAATTTACGATACGCCTTTTTAACCTCCTCTAATGTTGCAGAAGGCGGTAATTCCAACACTTTATAGGCTTCAACGATTTTGGGATTCATCTATCAATTTTTTAGTTTCCAATCGGTTTATTTTTCCGCTGTCTGTTTCCACAAACGACCGAAAATATACAATTCGCTTGGGTATTTCATATTTAGAGAGGTGTTTTTCAAACTGAAAATTCGCTTCTTGTTGTTCGCCCTCAATCACTAAAACAACACGTTCGCCAAAGGTTTCATCGGGTTCGCCAATGATAAAAAAGCGGTTTAAAATGACAGAAGATAACGCATTTTCAACTTTTTCGGGGTGAATTTTTACGCCTGCGCTGTTGATGACAAAATCCAAACGTCCTTGCCATTCAAAGGCAGTTGAAGACAACAATTTTATTACATCGTTTGTAATCAAATCGTGTATGCCTAAATTAGGCGCATTGATAATCAGTTGGTTTTGCTCGCCTATCGAAAATGTAACACCGTCAATCGCCTGAAAAAAACTTGCCTTTTTCACATCTCGCAACGCAACGTGCGACATCGTTTCTGTCATGCCGTAACTTGCATAAACAGCATTTTCTAAACCTTGAATTTGCGTATTTAATTGTGCTGAAATCGTTGCTCCACCTAACAAAATGGTTTTGACCTTCTTTAATTTTTCAGGTTGATTTTCAATAATTTGAGCAAGTTGATACGGCACAAGCGAGATAAAATCTATTGTTTCAGACACTTCTTCTAAAGGTTGTTTGCTTGGTTCGACAATTTCGATAATCATTTCGTGTAACAAACCCCGAAGTAAAAGCATTTTTCCGCCTATTGTTTGTGGCGACAATGCTAAACGCATACGCTGTCCTTTTTGAAAACCAAAGAATTTTCCCGATGCCAACGCCGAATTACGCATAAATTCTTTTTTCAAGACAATTTCTTTCGGAACGCCTGTCGAACCCGAAGTTTTGGTAACAATCGTGTCACTATTGTTCTGCCATTCGTCAAAAAAATGATGAACTTGTTGAATAATTTCCGTATTTTGCGTTATAAATTGTAACATTTTCGTATTTTGGTACTCTATTTGGTATGTACGTAAAAATTTAAAGTTTAAAATTATGAAAAATTTTCTGTTAGCAATCGTAATGACAGGTTTTGTTTTAACCTCTTTTACATTAATTAACTCTTCAAACTCAACTATTTCTTCTCAAAATGCTGGTGTAGGCATTAAATTCCAAAAAATTTCCTTTGCCGATGCGTTGAAATTAGCAAAGAAACAAAATAAACTTATCTTTATTGATGCTTATACCGATTGGTGTGGACCGTGTAAAATGCTGTCTTCTCGTACATTTACCGATGCGAATGTCGGAACATTCTTCAACGAGAAATTCATCAATTTGAAAATCGAAATGGAAAAAGATGCGGACGGCGCAGAAATCATGCGTAGATACAAAGTGCAAGCCTATCCGACATTACTATTCGTTGACGGTAACGGAAAATTAGTACATACCTTGATTGGTTTTCGCAATGCCGATGCTTTGTTAGCTGAGGCGAAAAAAGTGAAATGATTTTTTGAATGAAATTTTTAATCTTCGTTCATTTTTTTCAATTCCAAAATATCCAACAAATCTTTGTTTCTACCAGCTTTTACTTTGCTTGTCACTAAATCGTCCAAGGAAAGTACGTGATATTTCCAAATTTTTTGATTGTTGATAAAAACGATTTCAGAATTTTCAAAAGCTTCGTCAAAAGGTTTGTTGACATCAAATTTCGTAATTAATTCGACGTTCAAATCAGCGGGCGAAAATTTAATGGAAACATTTTGTTTTTGCTCCTTTACCTCGGTCGGAAAATCACTAATTTCATAGTCCATTTCGTTAAAAACCGTTAGCAATTTTTTTAAATTATCTTCGTGCGTATCCAACCAAAAATCGACATCAGCAGAATGACGTTGATAGCCATGAAAATTGACTGCGCCACCGCCGACCATTATCATACGAACATTATTTTTATCCGCTAACATCAGAAATTTATCAACCTCCGATTGCCAAATTTTATTTTGATTTTCTTTCAATGATAAAGTTATTTGGGTTAATTGGACGTTGTTTTTTCGTATTAAAGCGTTGAATTTTGCGAGAAAGTTCCAAAAATTGCATAAAACGTTCGTGTGGCGATAAAGCCAAAAATGCCTCTCGTTGCGCCTTATTGCTTTCTTCTTTTGTTCTAAATTCAATTTTCATACGAACGAAATTAACAATTTTTACTTAATCTCAAAAACTTCTATCCCAAATTTCGTGGTAAAATAAAACCGATTTCCGTTTTTGTAGAATTGTTTTACCTCGTCCGAAATAGGTAAGTAGCGATTGCCTGTATATTTGTCTTTTAGATGCACAAAATGCAAAGCATCTTTTTGTAAATACCACAAAATATCGTTTTCAATCTGAATGTTGTGCACACCTTTTAAATCGTAAAATGTAACAAGCGTTCCGTATCTATCCAACACAAAAACGCCTTTGTTCGGACTAACGATATATAATTGCGTGTTGTACTCAAACAGTTGTGTTATGAAGTCAATTTGCAGTAAACCATACACATTATCAACCTGTTGTCGTTGCGTTGCGTTGCGTGAAAACAAAACCAAACGAGAATTATCCGAGTCGAAAAGCCAAACTTTATCCGCTTGCGCAGACGTTATTGCTTGGGTCACAAAAGAGAAATTCTCGTCCGTTAAATCAATGCTTTCTTGTTGTTTGGTCAAGGTATTATCCAAATAATTCAGCGTTTGTTGGTCTTCGGAAAAAAGCAGAACTTTCATCGGATTGCGAGCATCAATCGCCGTTATCTCTCCCCAACTTTTTACGCTTTGGCGAAACTTTAAACTTCCTGTTGAATCAACTTTAAACAACGTTTGATTACTTGTATAATAGAAATTGTTGTACTGGTCTAAGGCGCAAATCGGATTTTTTGCTTCAATCTCCCATAATTTGTTCCACACAAGTTCAGGACTTGGTTGCGAAAATCCCAAGAATGAAAACCAAAAAAAACACGTTAAAATAATTCCTTTCATTTCGTATCATTTAAAAGTTTCAACACTTCTTCTAAAATGTCACGGTCGTTTGATAATCTCGGAATTTTATGTTGACCACCCATTTTTCCTCTGCTTTTGAGCCACGTGTCAAACGTTCCTTTCGGAGCAAAATGAATTTTTGGAGCTAAAAACGCAATGTCTTTCGTGCGCTTGGCATCGTAATCCGAATTTATCAAACGCAAATTTTGGTCTAATAGCGTGCCAAATAATGCTTTATCGGTAGGTTCTTGCAAAAATTCAATAATCCATTCGTGCTGTCCTTTCGTTACCGTTTCGCCAAATGCCATAAAAACAGGTGCTGCCGTGAAATTCATCACTTGCGAATTGGTCGCCAAACACGTTTTTGCAATCGCTTGTTCGGCATTATCCACGATTAATTCTTCGCCAAAAACATTGATAAAACTTTTCGTTCGACCCGTCACTTTAAAGCGAAACGGTGCTATTGACGTAAACATAATGGTGTCGCCAACGATGTAACGCCACAATCCGCCAATGGTCGAAATGACTAAAGCATAATTCACACCGATTTGCACGTCTTTTAAGGTTAAAACCGTTTTGCTGTTGACCTCATCGTATTCAGACATCGGAATAAATTCATAAAAAATTCCGTGGTCGAGCAATAAAAGCATATCGGAAACGCCCTTTCTATCTTGAAAACCAAACATTCCTTCCGAGGCGTTGTACGTTTCGATGTAGTTCATTTTTTCGCTTGGAATAATCTTTTCAAATTCGCTCCGATATGGTTCAAAGTTGACACCTCCGTGCATAAAAAGTTCCAAATTTGGCCAAACTTCAAGTAAATGATTGGCTTTTTTCAATTCCAAAATCCGATGACACAAAACCAAGGTCCAACTTGGAACACCCGAAAGTATGCGTACGTCTTCTTGCATGGTTTCGAGAGCCATTTTTTCGATTTTTTCTTCCCATTCGCTCATTAAGGCAATTTCCTTGCTTGGCGTTCTACGCATCTCGACCCACCACGGCAAATTCTTCAAAATAATCGCCGATAAATCGCCTGTGTAAGAATTAACGCTCAATTCATTGACTTGCGAACTTCCGCCGACAACTAAGGTTTTTCCCGAAAAAAGTTGTGCGTTTTCAAAGATTTCATAATAATTTGCCAGCAAATCTTTTCCCGATTTGTAATGATTTTCAAACAAGGATTCTTCGGTAACAGGTATCAATTTACTTCTGTCCGATGTTGTTCCCGATGATTTGGCAAACCACATTGTTTTCCCTTTCCACAAAACATCACTTTCTCCTTTAATAGCTTGTTCGATAAAGGGTTTTAACGTATCGTACGTTTGTAAAGGGACAGCGTTTTGAAAATGATGATAATCACAATCTTCGGGCAAATCAAAGGATTTTCCCCATTGTGTTTTGGAAAGATTGGAAACTAAAAAACTGAACCACTTTGATTGAAGTTCAAAAGGTCTGAGGCGCACATCTTCTACTTGGGAAAGCCTCAATTTGATTATCCATTTGAATAATTCGTTCAAAATAATTCAATGTTGCTATCCGAAAATAGAATAAAGTAAAACGAACTTTTGCCGTCTTATCCTTGCTTTCCGAAAATTAGTATATACGCCAAGAAAGATAGCGCAGCGATAACAATCAATGAGCCTGCAGCTACTGTTGTAGAATCAAAAAATGTACTGTACTTTTCTTTTTTAGGTGCTTCTGATGACATAATTTAATTTTTTATTGGTCAAAGATACATATTTTTTACTTTGACATGAATGTTAGGAATGATTTTTTTTGAGATACGCTTTCCATTTGAAATAATTTATTTTCAACCTTTCGTGTTTTTTCTTATTTTTGTAGTTTAATAAACTTTAAATGAGAAAAATACTCCTCATTTTCTTTTTGGCTTTGGTTAGCATTCAAGCGTATGCCTCGCACATCATTGGTGGTGAGATGTATTACGACTATTTGGGCAATAATCAGTATAGAGTGTCCGTGGTCATTTATCGGGATTGCGCATCAAGTGGAGCAGATTTTGATGACCCTTTGAGTTTGGCGATTTACACAAGTAGCGGTAGTTTTTATCAAAGCGTGAGTATTTCTGTACCACCGTCCACCAAGTTGCCAATTAAATTTGACAATCCGTGTGTACAAACGCCAAGTGGTTTTTGTAATGAACGTGCTATTTATACGAGAACGATAACATTGCCTCCACGTTCGGGCGGTTATTATTTGGCATATCAGCGATGTTGCCGAACACCAAATGTTGTGAATATTGTCACGCCAGGTGATGTCGGGCTTACACTTACGACACACATTCCGACCAATCAAAACAATCACTACATCAACTCGAGTCCACGTTTTGTCAATTATCCACCTTTGGTTTTGTGCAATAACCAAGTGTTGAATTTTGACCACTCCGCAACCGATGCAGACGGCGACCAATTAGTGTATGATTTGTATGCTCCGTATGCTGGTGCAAGTACGGCAAATCCACAGCCTACAACTGCTCCTGCTCCACCTTATCAGCAAATAACGTGGGCAAATGGCTTTAATTCAAGTAATCCTTTTGGCGCAGGCGCAACGATTTCAATTGACCCAAATACTGGACATTTGACAGCACAACCGTATATGCAAGGAATGTTTGTGGTTGGTATTCGTGTGCGAGAATATCGCAATGGCGTTTTGTTGAGTACGGCTATTCGGGATTTTATTTTTCAAGTAATTAGCTGTAATGTGACGTTGGCAGCGAATATCGTTCCGCAAGACCAATTACCTGGATTTATTGACATCTGCCAAGGAACAGCTGTCAACTTTAAAAATAACAGTTATGGCGGTCAAACATACAGTTGGGATTTTGGCGACCCCACAACAACGTCTGATGTTAGTACGCAATTTGCACCGTCTTACACTTATCCTGCGCCAGGCGATTATACCGTAACGTTGATTGTCAATAAAGGTATGCCTTGTAGTGATACGAGTGTGCAAATTTTCAAAGTGTATGAGAAATTAGATGTGAGTTTGAGCAGTAATGATTCGCTTTGTTTTAACAACAATTCATTTGATTTCACAGGAACATATTCAGGGCCTGCGAACCCAACTTATTCGTGGAATTTCGGGGCAAATTCAAGCAATCAATCCAACCAACTGACAGCGAACGACGTTAATTTTACGACCGCAGGAAATCAATTAGTAACATTTACTGCTACGTATCAGACGTGTACAAAATCTGCATCAAAAGTTGTGTATGTCATTCCGCAACCTCAGGCAAATTTCGATATTATGCCCAATAGCGAATGTGCAGGATTGACCCAACAATTTACTAATAACTCCACTAATGCGACCGTTTACGATTGGTCGTTTGGCGATAACGGAACAAGTACGACTAAAGACCCAACATACACGTATTCAAATACAGGAACATATACTGTTACACTCATCGCAAGTGCAGGAACACATTGTTTGGACACCGTATCAAAAACGATTGTGGTTAACGACTCGTTGGAAGTGGATTTCACTTTTCAAGATTCGTTGTGTGTTTCCAGCGCAAATACCCATTTTACAGGAATTGTCAATGGCCCACCAAATTACACGATGCAATGGAATTTTGGAACGAACGCCACGCCAAATACGTCCACCCAAAATGATGTTGATGTGACGTATAACCAAGCAGGAGTTTTTCCTGTTTCGCTAACGGTTAGTTTGGCAACGTGTTCGGCTACAAAAACGGCTAATGTTTCTGTTTTCAAAGCTCCGACCATTGCTTTTACGTTTGACGACCGCTTGTATTGTCTTCCTGCGACGGTGAATTTCATCAATCAAAGTCAATCGCAAACACCTTTGACGTATTTTTGGGATTTAGGAAATGGGCAAACTTCGACACAAAAAGATGCGACAGGAACATACACGGTTTCGGGTATTTATTCGGTTACGCTAACCATCACTTCTTCGGTGGGTTGTTTGGGAACACTGACATTGACGAAAGACAGTTTGTTTAAAGTTTTTCCATCGCCCAAAGCAGGATTTACGATGTCTGCCGATTCGGTTACAATTTGTAATCCCGAAGTTCATTTTTACGACCAATCGGAAAATGCGGTAAAATATACTTATTTCTTCGACGATAGTGTTTTTAGAAGTTTTGATGTTAATCCAACTTATTTTTATACATCAGACGGCGTAAAATATCCGTATCAAATTGTCGAAAACGTACATGGTTGTAAAGATACGATGCGCCAGATGATTTATGTCGAGCCATTTACGATTTTTATTCCCAATGCGTTTACACCTGACGGAAATGCGATTAACGAACTCTTTACACTTTATCCAACGTTAGAGGTCGAATCGTGGAATTTTATGCTTTTCAACCAATGGGGCGAGCTTATTTATCAATCATCTGACCCAAAAGAAAGTTGGGACGGAAAATACAAAGGCGAAGTCGTTCCGATTGGAACATACACCTACATTTTAGAGGCTATTTCCTGCGAAGATATAAAACCCGAAAAGTTGATTAAAGGTCACGTGAATGTTGTGCGGTAATCAGATGTAAGACCGCTTCGCTCAAAGACGTAAGACCCGCTTCGCTGTAAGACAGATTTAGTAAATACCCCAATCCGTCTTTTACCTACGGTGCTATTTCGTGGTGTCTAACATCTTCGGTCTAATGTCTTAACATCCTAAAATCATAACATCGTAACGTCTTAACATCTCTAATCGCATGATTTATTTCTTGTTGCAGTAAGTGTAATATTTTATTCTTTGGAAAATGCTGATGCGTCAACAATCCAATCGTTCTGAACGGCACAGGTCGGCTTAAATTTCGTATGTGTTTTTGGTCTTCTACGGAAAAATCTGTTGTTGCCAAAAATGGTAACAAGGTTCTTCCTTTATTTGCTTTCACAAAGCGGATTAAACTATCTATCGAACTTGCTTTAAAATTGATGTTGAAAGATGAATTGATGTTGTCATTAGATTGGTTGCAAATATTCAAAACCTGCGAACGCATACAGTGTTCCTCTTCCATGAGCCAAAAATTATTCATGTTTATTTTACTGATAGCAGTTCCTTTTTGCACCTCTTTTGACGTAGTTTCGTAAAGTACAAACGGTTCATCATACAGCGGATATTCCGTTAATTCGCTTTCATTTAATGGCGTGGAAACAATTCCGATGTCCAAATCTCGTAATTTTAATTGCCGAACGATTTCTTCCGTTGTAAGTTCGCTTACTTCAATGGTAATCTCGGGATATTTATATGCAAAATCAACTAAAAAACGAGGCAATAAGAAAGGAGCGACCGTCGGAATGCACGCTATTTTGATAACTCCTTTTAGTTCGCCTTTTATTTCTTTGGACAACTCCTCCAAATTGGAAATTTCGTTGGAAATAATATGCAGTTGCTCGATAATTTTTTCGCCCTCTTGGGTAATTTCCATCGGTCTTTTTTTGCGGTCGAAAATCGTTATTCCGATTTCTTCCTCAAATTTCAAAATCATCGTACTAAGTGTCGATTGTGAAATAAAGCATTTTTCTGCCGCCGTTTCAAAGTGCCGATGTTCTGCTACCGCAAGTACATATCGAAATTGTTGTATGTTCATCTATTTTATCAATATTAGTATTTAAAATATCGTTTTTATGATACAAATATAATCACTATCTTTGTGCTAAACAAAAAATATAAAAGTTATGGAAAACAAGAAAAAACTCACGTCGGTTTCGGGCAGACCGATAGCTGAAAATCAAAATGTAAAAACAGCAGGGAAAAAAGGTCCGATGTTGTTGGAAGATTATTGGTTTTTAGAAAAATTAGCTCATTTTGACAGAGAAGTTATCCCTGAAAGAAGAATGCACGCTAAAGGTTCGGGCGCATTTGGGAAATTCACAGTAACACACGATATTTCTAAATATACGAAAGCTAAAATCTTTTCGCAAGTCGGAAAAGAAACTGATGTATTTGTTCGTTTTTCTACCGTTGCAGGCGAAAGAGGTGCGGCAGATGCTGAAAGAGATATTCGTGGTTTTGCGATGAAATTCTACACAGAAGAAGGAAATTGGGATTTGGCAGGAAATAACACGCCTGTTTTCTTTTTGAGAGATCCATATCGTTTTCCCGATTTGAACAAAGCTGTAAAAAGAGATCCGAAAACAAATTTGAGAAATGCCAACCATAATTGGGATTTCTGGACACTTTTACCCGAAGCCTTGCATCAAATAACGATTACGATGAGCGATAGAGGTATTCCAAAAACGTACCGTCACATGAATGGTTACGGAAGTCATACTTTTAGTTTGATAAATGCTAACAATGAACGAGTTTGGGTTAAATTTCACTTCAAAACCGAGCAAGGAATTGAGTTTTTGACAAACGAGCAAGCAACTGAAATCATCGGAAAAGACAGAGAAAGTCACCAAAGAGATTTGTTTGATGCGATTGAAAACGGCAATTTTCCAAAATGGCGTATGAAAATTCAAATTATGACGGAAGAACAGGCTAAAAACTGTGCTTTTAATCCGTTTGATTTGACGAAAGTTTGGGCGTACGGCGATTTTCCGTTGATAGATGTTGGCGTTTTGGAATTAAATCGCAATCCCGAAAATTATTTTGCAGATGTTGAGCAAGCAGCGTTTAATCCTGCGAATGTCGTTCCAGGGATTAGCTTTTCACCCGATAGAATGTTACAAGGACGTTTATTTTCGTATGGCGATGCACAGCGTTACCGCTTAGGTGTCAATCACTATCAAATTCCAGTAAACAAACCACAATGTCCTTTCCATAATTCGCACCGTGACGGAGCGATGCGTGTTGACGGAAATGAAGGTTCTACCTTGCATTATTTCCCGAATAGCTATGGACAATGGGAAGAAAGCAAACAGCATACTGAACCAACATTGAGTTTGGACGGTGATGCAGGTCATTATGATTTTAGAGAAGATGATCATGATTATTACACACAACCAGGTAATTTGTTCCGATTGATGAATAGCGACGAACAACAACGTTTGTTTAAAAATACCGCTGCTGAAGTTGGTGGCGCAGAAAGATTTATTCAAGAACGACACATTGTCAACTGCTACAAAGCAGACCCGAATTACGGAAAAGGCGTTGCCGATGCGTTAGGAATTGATATTACGACGTTAGAAGTATAATAAAAACAAAAAACATCACGTACAGAAACAATGTTTTGTGTACGTGATGTTTAAAAATCAGAACTACAATTACTTTACGTAAATTCAATTAGTAAATACCGCTAATTTTGTTTTTATCTTATGTCTAAAAAAAACGTATCTTTGCACCCTAATATAGTATGCTCGTGATGAACAGACAAAACAAAAAAAGCACAGGAAGACCAAGTAATAAGACGGTTGGTGCAAAAAAAACAGGAACGGCAAAGTCTTCCTCTCCGTTTAAGAAAAAAGAAACGACTACTACAAAAGATAGTTTTCGCCCTCGTTCGGGAAGTCCGAGCCTTGAAAAAAAATATTCCAAACCAAAATTAAAAGAGAAATTACCCGATTTGATGCGTGAAGATATGCGTTTGAATAAATATTTATCCAACGCAGGTATCGCTTCTCGTCGTCAAGCGGACGTTTTAATTGAAGCAGGAAGTATTTCTGTAAACGGCGTTGTTGTGACAGAAATGGGTTACAAAGTATTGCCGACAGACGTTGTTAAATATGACGGCGGAACAGTTCGTGCCGAGAAAAAACAATATGTTTTATTGAACAAACCGAAAGGTTTTATTACCACTATGGACGACCCCGAAGGACGAAAAACCGTTATTTCGTTGGTTTCCAAAGCGTGTAAAGAACGTATTTATCCCGTTGGTCGTTTGGACAAAGAAACCACAGGTGTTTTGCTTTTCACCAATGACGGCGATTTAGCCAAAAGATTGACGCACCCCAAACATCAAGTGAAGAAAATTTACCACGTAGAAGTAGAGCGTCCTTTTTCGTATGATGACTTGGATAAATTGCGCAGTGGCGTTACGCTAAGTGACGGTTTTATCAAATGTGATGTGGCGGAATACGTTAAAAATGGCATGAGCCACGAAATTGGTGTTGAAATTCACTCGGGAAAAAACCGCATTGTACGCCGTATCTTTGAAAAACTTGGTTATACAGTTGTCAAACTTGACCGTGTGCAATTTGCGAGCTTAACGAAGAAAGATTTACCTCGTGGAATGTACCGCCATTTGACCGAAAAAGAAGTTTCATTTTTAAAAATGATTTCATGAAAATTAAATTTGGAGTTGTCTTATTCTTTTTTGCGTTAGTTGGCTTTTCGTCAAATGTACAGGCGCAAGCCTACAAAAAGAAAGGAGGTAAAAGTTCTGTCGCAAAAGGAGCTTTATTTTTGTATTGGGGTTACAACAAATCAATTTATTCTAAAAGCAAAATGAATTTTGTTGGGTCGGGTTATGATTTTACCTTGAGCGGTGTCAAAGCATCTGACCGACCGAGTATGGAATTAAAAACTTATTTTAATCCCAAAACGTTTTCTGTGCCGCAGTTTAACGTCCGAATGGGTTATTTTTTCAAAGATAATTGGGCTATTAATTTTGGTTACGACCACATGAAATACGTTGTCCGAGAACAAGACCAAGCGTTATTGTCGGGGCGTATCAATCCAGGTGTTGATAGCGAATGGAGTGGCGATTATACCAATCAAAAGGTAACGCTTAATTCCGATCATTTTCACTACGAAAACACGGACGGACACAATTACATTCATGGCGAAATCATGTACGGATTGCATTTATACCGCACGCCCAACCGAAAATTTTCAATTACTTCGTTGTTCGGCGTTGGTTTTGGCGGTATTTTGTCGTTTAACGATTTTACTTTTGCTGGCAGAAAAGACGTACGAACAATTTCGATGTCTGGCTACGGATTGAACGCACAAGTCGGCATACGCTTTGAATTTTTCAATCATTTCTTTGTTCAGTCTGAATTTAGCGGTGGATTGATGCATCAAGTAAAAGTTATAAACCGTCCAAATTTACCCGAATATCACGCACGTCACGCTTTTGGCTACGGAATGTTCCAAGCAAACATCGGTGGAATTGTGTATATTAAGTCGAAAAAAGATAAGTGTAACACGTGTCCGCAGTGGTAGATTTTTAGCAAGTTAAGAGTACAGAGTGTAGCGTTAAGATATGGCACGGATTAAAATCCGTGCGACGAAAATGAGCCGTCCCGATGGGACTTATCAATGTTAATTACACGTGTCAGTCCCGTCGGGACGACCGATATTAATAGGCAGGGATTTTAATCCCTGCCGAATTAAAATAGAACACAAATGAAAAATTGGTTGCAAATCATGCGTTTTAAAAATTTGATAATCATCGCATTAACGATGTTTTCAGTTTTTTTCTTCTACGCACATTTCAGTAACAACATCGCTTTTTCCACGGTTGATTACATTCATTTTGCACTTTTAGTTAGCATCACGATTTTGATTGCAGGCGCAGGAAACATCATCAACGATATTTTTGACGTTGAAGCGGACAAAGTCAACAAACCCAACAAGGTTTTTATCGGAGAAACGATTTCAAAAGGAGATGCACACATTGTTTATTGGACGTTGAACGGTATCGCCTTGTTGTTTTCGCTTTATCTTTCGTATGTCCTTGGCTCATTTTGGTTTGTTGTTATTCCTGTGATTAGCTTTGGAGGATTGTGGATTTATTCTAAAATGCTTAAAAAAATCAGTTTTTTTGGCAACCTCATTGTGGCGATTTTAACAGGAGTTGTTCCGCTATTGGTGGGAATTTTCATCCACGAAACATTTGCACTATCGGGGAATGTTTTAAACCTTGATGAGATTGAATTGTCTATTTCTACAACGATACGTCAAACGATTTTGACAGACGGCAACAACGGACTTGTTTTCTTCTTTGCTTTGTTTGCTTTTCTGCTGAATTTCGCTCGTGAATGGATAAAAGACATTGCTGATATTGCAGGCGATAAATTGATTGGGTCGCAGTCGTTAGCGATGCAGTTGGGCGAGAAGAAAATGAAAATGTACACAGGTTTTTTCTTGATGATGACCATCGGTTTTTTGATCTTGCTTTTAGCAAACGCTACTGATTATGTGCAATTGATTAAAATACAATTTCCATTATTGATTGTCATTATTTTTCTTTTACTTTCTCTTTATTTCCTGTTTCACAAAAAGCGAACGTCCATTAAAAAAGCGGATTTGTATTTAAAACTGTCTTTTTTAGCTGGATTGATACTTCCGTTTTGGTGGGCTGTTTTTTTGTGAATAAAAACAGGTAAAATGATTGTAAATAAAGGCTTACAATTGTTTTATTAAAACCGCATCTATTGCGATTGTTTTTTCTTCATCTATCTGAAATTCCACAGCGTATTTAACCCAATTTTTTACTAACGCTATACATTCATCAATTAGTTTTTCGGGATTTCTAATGGTGTTTTGACGAGCTATTTGCAATAAATCTTCTCGTGAAAAATCTTTTCTTTTTCCGTTGATACTCAAATTGTGTTGACTTACCCAAGTACTTCCTGGACGATACGCAAAACAAACGTCATAAGCTGGAGCCAATTGCCATTTCCCTGTTTTGTTCATCAAAAAAGCAAAATTTTTGGTGTGGTCATCGCAATTTCTAGCGATGACATTAAAAATCATTCGCTTGTACATTTGCTCTGCCTCTGTATAAGTTAATTTCAGTTGCCGCATCGTCTGAAACAGCTGTTCGTAGCTGTATGAAGTAATGTTTGCAAAGTCGTAATGTTGCAAAGCACAAAGCGTTTGTACATGAATTTTTTCTCCATTTTTGCGATCAAAACGTTTGGTCATAAAATGTGCCCGATTATTTTCTTCTATCAATCGAGATTCCATCATTTCGATTCCAAAATCGGTTGCCATTTTGTAATACGCCATTTCTATACGTCCATATCCTTTAGAAGAACCAAATTGCACATCACTGATTTCGTCAAATTTTATCAACCAGTGCTCAAAACCCTCTTCCAAAGTCGATTGTCCTGATTTTATTTGTCGTGTTTTTTCGTTGTAGGCAATAATCGCCTTTGGTCTTGCTCCACCTGCAGAAGTTCCCATTTTCAGAATATCCATCATCACATCTTCC
Source organism: Crocinitomicaceae bacterium (assembly GCA_035445045.1). GTDB lineage: Bacteria > Bacteroidota > Bacteroidia > Flavobacteriales_D > Crocinitomicaceae > 40-80. The sequence continues at coordinate 28,250 of DAOMPZ010000001.1, forward strand.
ATATTGTCGGAAGTTTGGATTTTGACATCTTCTTTCTTTTCTAAAAGGGCTTTTGTAACTTCTATCAAGTCGCTCAACTCTACATCATAAGAATCCGATTCTTTAGAAAGAATTGGTTCAAATTCCAATGCACCCATTCCACGTTTTCCGATGAAACACAGCAATTCGACTGGATTCAATGAATTTTCGGGACGACCTTGCCTTGCCAACCAAGCATTGATAAGTTCTTTTCCATAACGGTCGGGTAAAGCATCAGCTAACAATCCTGGTAAACCTTTAAACGTTTCATTTTCTCGCAATTGAGGGAAATTATAAATTTTTCCTTTTACAGGCATTTTCAAAGGAGCTAAATTCCATTTATCAAGCGGAAATTTTGGGTCGTATTCAAAACTTGCCAATTCTGTTTCAGGATTCCAAGCGACAGCTGCTACTCGCTTTCCCCAAATATTTATATATGCCGTTGTTACCATTCCGAATCTTCTGTTTTTGAGTTAGACGGATTGGATTTTGAAGCTCTTTTGCGTTGCTGTTTTTCTCCTTTTGCCAATTTCAAAGGGCTTATTTCTTCAGTAACCTGAAAATTATTCAAAACATACAAAGAATCTAAAATACGTAAGATTTTAATCAGATTGATGAGTGAAATATTCTCTCCACGTTCTATCAAACTCAAAGTGGAACGACTAATGGCTGCATCTTTTGCCAACTCTCCTTGCGTGCGGTTTTGCTGAATGCGTGTTTGCTGAATAAAATTGCCTATGTTTTGCAACAAAACTTTATCAGAAAATTTATTAATGTATAGAAAATCACTCATAAATATTAAATTTAATAAACAATGAATTAAAAATCATTCATTAGTTATTTTGTTTGTGTTTGAAATTATCGTTACGATACAAATGTATGAAAAATAACGCACAAAATCTAATATTTATCTTTTATGCGTTATTTTTCACGCCTTACTATTTTATCGTTTAGATAATCGTGTGTGTATTTTGGTGGGCTGTTTTTTTGTGAATAAAAAACCACCTAATTTTCTTTTCTTATTGATATTAACCTTAAATTTGCAAACTCAAAAATGTATAACATAGCAACAGCTAAAAATATTGAATTATGAATGAATTTGGAATAAAGGGAAAATCAGCCGATTTATCAAAAATGGGATTTAAAAATTTGGCTAGTATCAATTGGAATCTTTCTCCTGCTGAATTAGTGGAAGATACGATTGTTTTAGGCGAAGGGAATTTATCTGATACAGGTGCAATAGCTGTTGAAACAGGCGAATTTACAGGTCGTTCTCCAAAAGATAGATTTATCGGTTGTGATGAAAAAACTGAAAACGCAGTTTGGTGGGGTGATATTAACATCAAATTCTCAACAGAAAATTTCGACAACCTTTACAACAAAGTTCTAAATTATTTAGAAGACAAAGATATTTACGTTAGAGATGGATACGCTTGCGCTGACGACCGTTATAAAATGAACATTCGTGTTGTGAACGAATTGCCTTGGGGAAATATGTTTGCATACAACATGTTCTTGCGCCCAACTGCGGAAGAATTGCAAAATTTTGAACCAGAATGGCATGTTATCTGTGTTCCAAGTTTTATGGCTGACCCAGCAACAGACGGAACAAGACAACACAATTTCGCTATTTTGAACTTCACGAAAAAAGTTATCTTAATCGGTGGAACAGCTTATACAGGCGAAATCAAAAAAGGGATTTTCTCTGCGTTGAATTTCATTTTACCTCACGAACGTAACGTACTTTCAATGCACTGTTCAGCGAATATTGGTAAAAACGGTGACACAGCAATTTTCTTCGGTTTGTCAGGAACAGGAAAAACAACTTTGTCTTCTGACCCTGAAAGAGCATTAATCGGTGACGACGAACACGGTTGGAGTGATGATACAGTTTTCAATTTTGAAGGTGGTTGTTACGCTAAAACAATCGACTTGTCACGTGAGAAAGAACCGCAAATTTTTGATGCAATCAAATTTGGAGCAATTTTAGAAAATATCGTTTTCAAAGAAAATTCAGCTGAAGTTGACTATACAGATGTATCTATCACACAAAATACACGTGTTTCGTATCCGCTTTATCACATTGAAAACATCGCAACGCCATCGTTAGGAAAAAGTCCAAAAAATATTTTCTTCCTAACAGCTGATGCCTTCGGTGTTTTACCTCCGATTTCTAAGTTGACAAAAGAACAAGCGATGTATCATTTTATGTCGGGTTATACGGCAAAAGTGGCAGGAACAGAAGTTGGTGTAACAGAACCACAATCAACGTTTTCTGCGTGTTTCGGAAAAGCTTTTTTACCGTTGCACCCTGCAAAATACGCTGAACTTTTAGGCGAAAAATTAAAAGATTCTTCTATCAATGTTTGGTTAATCAACACAGGTTGGACAGGTGGTTCGTATGGCGTTGGAACACGTATGAAATTAGCTTACACACGTGCGATGATTACCGCTGCTATGGACGGAAAATTAGATAACGTTCCGTTTGAAACATTGCCAGTTTTTGATTTACAAATCCCGACAACGTGCGAAAACGTACCAACAGAAGTATTAAATCCTCGTGGTGCTTGGGCTGACAAAGCGGCGTATGATGAAACAGCAAACAAATTAGCAACGCAATTCGTGAAAAACTTCGAGCAATTCGCATCGGAAACAAGCGAGGAAATCTTGAGTGCTGCGCCGAAAGTTATGGCTTGAATTAATTTTCAATAAAAGATAGGAAAACCGCTTTGAAAAAGGCGGTTTTTTTATTCAGAAAATTCCTACCTTTGACCTCTCATATAATTGAAAATATCAAACATGAAAGTAGCAGTCATTGGCGCAACAGGTATGGTCGGTTTTGTGATGTTGGAAGTCTTGAAAGAGCGCAATTTCCCAATCACGGAATTAATTCCCGTAGCATCTGAAAAATCCGTTGGAAAAACCCTCGAATTTAAAGGAAAAGAATACCGTATTCACAGTATGCAAGAAGCGATTGACAAAGCTCCCGACATTGCACTTTTTTCCGCTGGCGGTCAAACTTCGCTTGATTTTGCGCCTGCTTTTGCCGAAAAAGGAACGGTTGTCATTGATAACAGTTCGGCTTGGCGCATGGACAGCACGAAGAAATTGGTTATTCCCGAAGTGAATGGTCACGTTTTGGAAAAAACCGATAAAATCATTGCCAATCCCAATTGCAGCACCATTCAACTTTTGATGGTTTTAGCTCCGCTGCACGCCAAATATAAAATCAAACGTGTGATTGTTTCGACCTATCAATCAACGACAGGAACGGGCGTGAAAGCCGTGAAACAAATGGAAAACGAGCGCAACAATATAACGGCAGAAATGGCGTACCCTTATCCGATTGATTTAAACTGTATTCCACATTGCGACACGTTTTTGGAAAATGGGTACACCAAAGAGGAAATGAAATTAACAAATGAAACGAAGAAAATACTCGACCCAACGATTAAAGTAACTGCAACCGCTGTGCGTGTTCCCGTTGTCGGTGGACATTCGGAGGCTGTAAATATTGAGTTTGAAAATGATTTCAGATTGCAAGATGTTCGCAAAATGTTACGTTCAACTTCGGGCGTGGAAGTAAAAGATAATACTGATGCAAACGTTTATCCGATGCCGAAATATGCACACGGAAAAGATGAGGTTTTTGTTGGTCGTATTCGCCGTGATGAAACGCAAGATAACACCTTGAATTTATGGATTGTAGCGGATAATTTACGCAAAGGAGCAGCGACAAACACCATTCAAATTGCAGAATATTTGTTAGAAAATAAACTTATCGGGTAATGACAAAACAAGAATTAATTGCGCAAATCAAAGCTAAAAAATCATTTTTATGCGTTGGCTTAGACACGGATTTATCAAAAATTCCTGCACATTTGTTGGAAACTGAAGACCCTATTTTTGAGTTCAACAAAGCCATTATTGATGCAACGAAAGATTTTGCCGTTGCCTACAAACCAAACATCGCATTTTACGAGCGTTATGGTATAAAAGGGTGGCAATCATTGGAAAAAACGTTAAATTACATTCCAAAAGAGTGTTTTACCATCGCCGATGCAAAACGTGGCGATATTGGTAATACATCGGGCTATTATGCCGAAACATTTTTTAATACTTTTCCATTTGATTCGGTTACAGTTGCGCCTTACATGGGCAGCGACAGCGTAAAGCCATATTTGAATTTTGAAAACAAATGGGTTATTCTTTTGGCATTGACATCGAACGAGGGCGCAAACGATTTTCAGTTTTTTGAAAACCAAAACGGCGAAAAATTATTCCAAAAGGTTCTGGAAACTTCCGCTACGTGGGGAACGGACGAAAACATGATGTATGTCGTTGGTGCAACACGTGCAGAGGGCATCGGCGAGGTGCGCAAACGTGTTCCCAATCATTTCTTTTTAGTTCCAGGTGTTGGCGCACAAGGCGGAAGCTTGGAAGATGTTGTCAAATATGGATTTAACAAAGATTGTGGTTTGCTTGTCAATAGTTCACGAGGAATTATTTACGCATCGGACAAAGAAGATTTTGCACAAAAAGCAAGTGAAGAAGCGCACAAAATCCAACAAGAAATGGAAAGGTTGATGAGGGATTTGAAGTTTGTTTAATGACGGATTTAGAGGGTTAATTTTTGTTAAAGAAAAAAAATATTTTTTTGAAAATGTTTAAGGAATAAAAAAGATTGTACATTTGTGGTGTTCATTTTAGATAACATAACATAGCTCGTTGGTTATAGTTAATCTCAAAGTTAATAAAATGAATAAAAAAGCAGAAAATAAGCAACTCTTTAACGTATTAAAAGAGTTTTATACGACAAAAAGGCTAAAAATATTGATGCCTTAATTTCTCTTAATCCCGATGAAACATCTTTAATAAAAGCATTGTTTCTTTGTCTGGAACTTGCTAACACAACACAACAGTCAGATGTTTTCCCTAATTATTCTGAAGAATCTCTTGGAGCGATTAAATTTTTATTGAGAGAAATTTTACCTCGTCTTGAAAAAACGAATAAAACTACATATTCTGATAGTCTTGTTCATCTTTCAAATAACCTTATAAAAGCTCAAATTAATCTTGCATTGTTATCAGAATTTAGTGATGCTTTTAATTGGGCTAATTTTGAATTAACTCAACGAAAAAATTCAAAAGAATTTGTTTTGAGTTTGCCAGACGACGAGCCCAAAACTAAAAATCCTTTCATTCTTAATCATTTAAAAACACGCATTAAACGTGATTTTACAAGAAATGAATCTCAACCGAAAATTTCTGAAGAAGAACATTTTAAAAAAATAGACCCTAAATTAAAAACTAATAAAGGGTTAGCTACTGCATTTTACAGTAGTGAATTAACTCCTATTGAAAAAAATAGCAATAATGGATTCATTTCATTACAAATTGATGATTCTTTTTTTGAAGGAATTACATCGAATGAAACTAAAAAACGAGATGAATCAATTGCAAAAATAATGTTACTCCAATTAGAGCAAAATTTCCATTATTATTTTAGACAGGCTCTTTCTCAAGTTTATCAACCAAACGACGAGGTTGGTATACATACTTTACAATTAGAAATTAACGGTGTTCTCGTATCGTTGTTTGACTTGATTTGTGTAATGTCTTGTCTAATTGCAAAAGCTGTTGGTTTCAAAACTATTAACAATATTTCGCATGGGAGTGTAAACGACATTAAACAAAAACTGAAAGACCCTCAAACATTTCTCTTTGTTGAACATGAAAATATTTTAAATTGGCTAAAGAAAATTGAAGAATTGAAAGATAAACCAGAAACAGAGTTAAATGCAATGATTGAATTAATAACAAGACTGGATTTACCTTTGCCGTTTAACCCACTTTATAAAATTGATGAGAAATATTATTTTTCATACGAATCTTGTTGCAGATTTAATCTCAGTAGATTACTTTACGATAATTATGTGTCTGACAAACTATTTAATACAGACAAAAAAACCAAAGAGGAAAAAACAATAATAAATAAAATTCAAAAAGATAGAGAAATAAACTTTACTAATTCATTAAAAGAATTGTTTAAAAACTTTACCCCCTTTTGTGGAATCTAATTTAGATTATAAATCAAATCCTAAACATGATTTTGGAGGTTTAAAAGGTGAATTTGATGTAATTGCCTATTTTGAAAAAGAAAACGTTATTTTCCCTATTCAAGTTAAATTAAGCAATGTAAATCCAAGAACTGAAAAACGTAAAGAAGAATGGGTTGACGAGCGGATTAGGAAAGAAGGAGTAAAGCAAATAAAAAATGACACTACATTACTTCAAATGAAATTAGGTCTTGAATTTATTTCTGAAAGTCTCAAAACGAATAAGACAATTAAAAATCCTCAAATTTATCCTTTAATTGTTACGGATAATTTCTTTGCTGACCATGTCTCATTTTCCTACAATGAAAAAAACGAGCATGTAATTTGTGTTAGTTATTTTGAATTGAAACACTTGCTCTTAAATCAAAAAATTCATGACAAACAAGCTGACTGGCAACCATTTAATACAGAAAATATAGTTTGTCAACTGATAGAAATGATTGAAAACAATTCTTTTTGGAATTTTTTAGAGAAATCATCTGAAAAATTCAAATTAAATAAAACTCTTTTTACGATTAATGAAGAAAATAAAATTGAAATAATTATATAATAAACGGCTCACAATGGTTAATCCCAAGTCCATTCAAAACCAAGGGAACGGAAGTCGAAACGTATAAATAGAGACAAATCAATTAAACAATTTTATTATGGCTAAAAAACCAATGGTTCAATTACCAAGACCAAGTACAAAACCTGGTCGTCCTGGATGTCCTGCGGGAAACAATTCTCCAAAAGGAAAGTAACAAAAAAACAGAGGGCTTGCCCTCTGTTTTTAAAACCTCACACATCTTGCGAAAATCGCAAATAACTTGCGATTTTCGTCTTTATCAACTCGTTCAATAACAATAATTTTGCAACGTCAAACATGAATTTGCACGATAAAATCAAAGTGATACGGCTGAGTAAAAATTACACTCAGAATTTTCTAGCAGACGAGTTAGGAATTGACGTGACGAATTACAGTCGTTTGGAAAGAGGAGAAGTGAGTATTTCGGTGGAGCGGTTGAAAAAAATTGCCAAAACATTGGGTGTCAATGCGTCTATCATTCGCAACCATACCGTTACGTTAGTCGCAAGAAATGACCAAGGTTGTCCAGACACCGCAAGAGCCGTTTTTCATGGTTTGTAATATTTTAAAGACCTAAAGCTAAAAAAGTATTATCTTTGATTTTTCAACACAGCACCCATGAAAATTGACAAAAAAGATATTATCAAATTTGGAAATTTAGAATTTCTCGCAAAACAGGTTGTCGAAGGCTTCATCACGGGTCTTCACAAAAGTCCTTTTCATGGTTTTTCGGTTGAGTTTGCAGAACACCGTTTGTACAATCAAGGCGAATCAACCCGACATATTGACTGGAAATTGTTGGCTCGAACGGACAAAATGTTTGTCAAACGCTACGAAGAAGAAACGAATTTGCGTTGTCAAATTGTACTTGATAATTCCAGTTCGATGTATTACGGAAATGGAGTTCTTTCAAAAATACAATATGCTATTATTGCTGCTGCCTCAATCGTTGAGATGATGAAAAAACAACGTGATGCTGTTGGTTTGCACTTGTTTTCGGATAAAATAAATTTGTCCACACCTGCCAAATCATCTTTGGCACATCATCAATATTTAATTGCTGAACTCGAAAATATTTTACACGCATACAACGAACAGCAAAGTTCACAAACCGAATTTTCTCAAAATTTACACGAGTTAGCAGACACGCTCAACCGCAGAAGTTTAATCCTTATTTTTACGGATTTACTGTCCAATCCCGAAAAAGAAACCGAACTTTTTGAGGCGTTACAACACTTGAAATTCAACAAACACGAAGTTGTTTTGTTTCACGTTACCGATGCCAAAACCGAAAAAATGTTTGAACTCGACAATCGCCCCTACACGCTTGTTGACATGGAAACGAAAGAAAAAATCAAACTGCAACCACACCAAATTAAAGAAAAATACCAAGAAAATATCCAACGTTATTTCAACGAAATACGCCTAAAATGTATCAGCTATAAAATTGATTTCGTAGAATTAGACATCAACAAAGACTTAGAAATTGCGCTGGTTAGTTATTTGAATAAGCGACAGTTTTTGTAGTTTGGACGTTATGACCAAGTTAAAAGTACAGAGTGATGATTGCAGATACGAGACGGAATTTATGTTTTCGTAAATCTTTGTCGAAGACGGATGAAAAGAACCCAAATAGACAATTTTATAAACCTTTTCGTTGTTTATCTCTAATTAAATTAATACTTTTGCGACTAACAAAAAAACAGATATACCATGAGTAATTTTGATGTTGCAATTATAGGTTCAGGTCCAGGCGGATACGTAGCGGCTTTGAGATGTGCACAGTTAGGATTTAAAACAGCTTTAATCGAAAAATACGAAACCTTAGGCGGAACGTGCTTAAATGTTGGGTGTATTCCCTCCAAGGCCTTGTTGGATTCATCGGAACATTTTTACAACGCTCAGCATAATTTTGATGCGCACGGTATCACAACAGGAAAATTAAGTGTTGACATCAACAAAATGATTGAACGCAAAGCGGAAGTCGTGTCGCAAACGTGCAACGGTATCAAGTTTTTGATGGATAAAAATAAAGTAACGGTGTATCACGGTTGGGGTTCGTTTAAGTCAACCACACAAATCAGCATCAAAGACGGCGATAAAGAAGAAATTATTGACGCTAAAAATATCATCATTGCGACAGGTTCTAAACCGAATTTCTTCCCTGGAATGGAACCCGACAAAAAACGTATCATCACTTCGACAGAGGCGTTGAAATTAACGGAAGTTCCAAAACGTTTGTTGGTTATCGGTGGCGGCGTTATCGGTTTGGAATTAGGTTCGGTTTACGCACGTTTGGGCGCAGAAGTCGAAGTAATTGAATTTGCCGACACCATTATCCCGACCATGGACGGAACGTTAGGCAAAGAATTGACACGTGTTTTGAAAAAAGAAGGGTTTAAATTCAACTTAAATCACAAAGTACAAAGTGTTACCAACACAGGAAAAAGCGTGAAATTAGTTGCTTTAAATAAGAAAAACGAAGAAGTAACATTTGAGGCAGATTATTGTTTGGTTGCTGTTGGTCGTAAAGCCTATACAGACGGTTTAAATTTAGAAGCGATTGGCTTACAAACAAACAACCGAGGTCAAATTGAAGTCAATAAAAACTTGCAAACAGCTGTTCCGAATATTTACGCAATTGGCGATGTTATCCAAGGAGCGATGTTGGCTCACAAAGCCCAAGAAGAGGGTGTTTACGTTGCTGAATTATTAGCAGGTCAAAAACCACACATCAATTATGATTTAATTCCAGGTGTTGTTTACACATGGCCGGAAGTTGCCGCTGTCGGAAAAACCGAAGAGCAATTAAAAGCCGAAGGAGCAAATTACAAAGTAGGCTCATTCCCGATAAAAGCATTGGGTCGTGCTCGTGCAAGTATGGATATTCAAGGATTGATTAAAATCTTAGCCGACAAAGAAACTGACGAAGTTTTGGGCGTTCACATGATTGCTCCACGTGCCGCAGATTTAATTATGGAGGCTGTTGTCGCTATGGAATATCGTGCATCTGCTGAAGATATTGCGAGAATTTGTCACCCACATCCAACGTATGCAGAGGCCGTAAAAGAGGCAGCATTAGATGCGTTTGAGGGAAGACCGATACACGTATAAATTTTTTTTAAATAGTTGAAAAGCCGAATATAAATTCGGCTTTTTTGCTGTCGTAAACTTAATAAAAAATGCCTTTCTACAATGCCAACTCAAAACTAACAATTTCCCGCCAAAAGTCTTCAATTTTAATTCCCTCACAGGCTAACATTTGCGGTACTAAACTCGCAGGCGAAAACCCAGGTGTCGTATTGACTTCAATAACGTATGGTTCATTGTCCACAACCATAAAATCAACTCGGGCAATGGAACGTAAATTCAATAATTGATAAACGTCTTTAGCAACGGCTTGTACTTTGTTTTTTAGCGTTTCGTCCACACGTGCAGGCGTGATTTCTTGTGATTTCCCCAAATATTTTGCCTCGTAATCGAAAAAGTCATTTTCCGACACAATTTCCGTTAAAGGCAAGGCTTTTAGTCCGTTTTTAGTCTGATAAACGGCGCAAGTAACTTCTGTTCCTTTCAAAAAACTTTCAATCACAACGGATTTTCCCTCTGCAAATGCTTTTTCAAGCGCAGGTTGTAACTCCGCTTGCGTATTTACTTTTGAAATTCCAAAAGACGACCCCGAATCTGTTGGTTTGACAAAACAAGGTAAGCCCAATTCTGAAACAATATGTTCCGCAGTAAATTGATTTTCACTTCTCAAAAACAACGATTTAGCGACTTTTATTCCGAAATTATTTAAAAACTGATTGCAATACCATTTGTCAAAAGACAAGTGTGATGCCAAACCACCCGAATTGACAAACGGAATATTTTGCATCTCAAATAATGCCTGTAAACGTCCATTTTCGCCAGGGTTTCCATGAATGTAAATGATTGCGGCATCGGCTTTTATTTGCCCATTTTCTGTTTGAAAAGACAAAGACCAAGGGTCAACAACATAGCGTTTTTCATTGTAAATGGCTGTCCAACTGTCAGTGGTCAGCTCAATCAGAAAAGCATCAAATTCTTTCGGAAAATTGTCTAATATTGTTTTTCCGCTTTTTAGTGAAATCTCAAATTCTGACGAGTATCCACCACAAATAATGGCAATTTTTTTCATGGGCATTTATTGTTGCAACAAAGGTAACTTTTTTTCAGATAGAAAGATAAAAACCTGAGTTCGATTATTAAAATTGCATTCAGACCGCTCATAAACAGTGAGATACGATATAAAGTAACGAAAATGTATCGGGATACATTAAGGCAGCTTTATATTGTAGATTGCTGTTTATCAGCGGATTACCTTTTTGCTTTACCTAAAAAACCGTTATTCTGCGTTGTTCCTTTTTAATTTAGCCCGCTAAATCTTCAAAGAAACTCCTTGACTAACAGTCTTTTAGTTCAATCTGAATGTTAATTTTACAATCGAACTCAGGTTAATAGCACACTCAATTATGAATCCAAGCTCAATACAATATCGGGTTTGTAGTTCGCTCCTCTCCAACTGTTGTCGGTACTCCATGACCCGAATAGACAACCGTATTATCAGGCAAGGTAAAAATCTTTGTCGTGATAGACGTTTTCAGCGTTTCTAAACTTCCGCCAGGTAAATCATACCGCCCGAAACTGCCTCTAAATAAAATGTCGCCACCCAAAAGAATATTATTTTCTGCATTGTAAAACGCAATGTGCGCAATGCTGTGTCCAGGGGCAAAAATCACATCAAATTTTAAATCTCCAAAAGAAACCGTATCGCCTTCATCAACAAAAACTGTTGGAATAGGTGACGGTTCGTAACCATTCAAACCGTACATTTGCGCCGATATAGCCGCCATTTTTAAGGTTTCCAATTCGCCTTTGTGCGTGATAATTTCGACACCGTATTTATTTACAACGTGTGCATTTCCAAAAACATGGTCGATGTGACAATGTGTATTTAAAATGGCGTGAATTTTGAGTTCTGCTTTTTGTATAAAATCATCAAGCTGTTGACGTTCTTCGGAAGTATAACAACCTGGGTCGATGATGAGCGCATTTTTGTGGTCGTCGTAAACCAAATAAGTGTTTTCTTGAAACGGATTGAACGTAAATGTTTGAACGTGAATTTTCATACGTGATGCTATTTTATTGTTTTGCGGTGCAAAATACTTATTTTTGTTTTAAAAATTGATATATGAATACGTTTAAATCCATTTTAGGAGTTTTTATTTTGAGTTTTGTTTTGGGAAGTTGCGCTCTCAAAGAGCCGTTTACAAGTAGAATGATTGAAGATTACAGTTTGACGGAAGCGGCACTTAAAAACATACAGTTCTACACTTCGGAATACATCGTGTTGGAAGCGAGCAATTCGACAGGAAATCAATATGTTTCGGACGGTGTGATTGTCGATTCTAAAAACAGTAAAAACTACCGTATCATTATCCAGCCACAAACTAAATGTATCATGGAAAAACGTGATACAGACGGCAATATTTTTATCCGTTTTGAACAAGGAAAAGATAAATTTCTAAAATTTGCCGTACGCAAAAATGAAACGTCAGGTAGATATTATTTAGTTTTGGACGGTATTGAAGGGAGTAAAGGAAAAGTTAGCTACGAAAATAAAACTTACTACGTAAACAGCAGTAGTGGCAATGCGTTTTTGCTTGTTTCTATCCGAAAATTAAATAAATCGTACGGCAAGAATAAGTATGTGAAAGGGATTAAAGTGAAGTGATTGTTCGACTTTAAGACATCATGATTTTAGGACGTTACGACTATCAAACGTTGTAATGTCATATAATCCTCCCTCTTCCTTGCGCCACCGCTTTGTCTTCAAAAGCTGCGCTTTTTCTTCTCTCTCCAAAGGGAGAAACTCAATTAGTTGTTGAGTTAAAATTGCAGTAAGTTTAAAATTCCGTCTTCGTTCTGCACTCTTAATTCTGTACTCTTAACTCGCTAATACTTAATAAACACATTCTTCGGTTCAGTAAAGAAACGCAACGCTTCCCAACCGCCTTCACGTCCAACGCCTGATTGTTTAACACCTCCGAAAGGTGTTCGCAAATCACGTACTAACCACGAGTTTACCCAAACAATACCTGCCTCAACGGCATCTGCAACACGGTGCGCACGGTCTAAATCTTTTGTCCAAATTGTTGCACTCAAACCATATTCGGTTGAATTTGCCATTGCCAATACTTCTTCTTCCGTGTCAAAAGGTGTTAACGTTGTAACAGGTCCGAAAATTTCTTCTTGGTTGGTGCGACAATCGTACGCTAAGTTCTCAATAACAGTTGGTTGCAAATAATAACCGCCTTCGTGTGGTGCAGGAAATTTCACTTCTTCGCCACCTGTCAAAATAATTCCGCCCTCTTCTTTTGCCAAAGCGATATAGGATTTCACTTTTTCAAGATGTGGTTTGGAAACCAACGCTCCGATTTGCGAATTTGGGTCTGTTGGTGGTAAAACTTTTAATTTTTGAACTTTTGCCACAAAAGCCTCTTTGAATTGGTCGTAAATTTTACGCTGAATGAAAATACGTGAGCCACATAAGCAAATTTGACCTTGGTTGGAAAAAGCAGCTTTGACAACACCACTTACGGTTTTGTCAAAATCGCAATCGTCAAAAATAATAGTTGGATTTTTTCCGCCTAATTCAAGCGAAAGTTTCTTAAACATTGGTGCGGCAATGCGTGAAATGTGTGCGCCTGTCGCTGTTCCGCCCGTAAACGAAATCGCTTTGATTTTCTTGTGTTCTACAATTTCGCCCCCGATTGATGCACCTGTTCCGTGTAAAATATTGAAAACGCCTGCTGGCATTCCCGATTCTTTAATCACTTCGCCAAGTAAATAAGCGGTGTAAGGTGTAATTTCAGACGGCTTGGCAATCACGCAATTTCCTGCCGCTAACGCTGGTGCAACTTTCCAACTAAAAAGGTAAAGCGGTAAATTCCATGGCGAAATACAGCCAACAATGCCAATTGGTTTGCGAATGGTAAAATTAATTCCCTCGCCTGCCATATAGTGCGATTCCGATGCAAAATGCTGAATAGCCGTGCCGTAAAATTTGAAATTTGAAACCGCTCTCGGAATATCAACGTGTGCTGCCAAACTCAATGGTTTTCCATTATCTCGGCTTTCTGCTTTGACAAATTCGTCCATGCGTTTTTCGATGCCCTCAGCGATTTTCATAAGAATTTCGCCCCGTTTTTCAATCGACATATTCGACCAAATTGGAAACGCTCTTTCGGCAGATTTCACCGCCAATTCCAAATCGTCAAGTGTCGAATTTGGGATTTGTGCATATACTTTGCCTGTCGCAGGCTCGTAATTATCAATGTATTGCCCCAAAACAGGAGCAGAATAAATACCGTTAATGAAGTTTTGTAATTTTTCCATTTGCTTAAAAAATGTGAGGATAAAGATAGTGTTTTTTTAGACGTTAGAAGAAAAGATGTTAGAGATAAGGCTTTTTTTGAGGTTTGTTTCTCAAAATAAAAAGGCGTTGAAATCTCAACGCCTTTGAAAATATATGTGCTTATTTTATTGTCCTAAATTCGTTAAATAAGAATAGGGAATATCTACCACAGATTCGTTGTCTAATAAAACAGTTGCAAGTCCACTTTTTAAACCGATTACAGTTCCTTTATATTGTTTACCAACTTCTCCTGTAAAATTTTTTGTGCCGATTTCTTTTTTCAAATCTCTTGAATAGACAAAAACAACTTTATCGCCTTTATGGAATCCTTTGATGTTGTTGTCGGCTGAATTAACGCCCCAAACATCTCCCGAAAGAACAAAACTATAATCAACTTTTTTACCCATAAAACCACTAACTTCTGTAATGTGGTAAATTTTTAAGTTATATAAGTAATCTCCTCCTGCAACACTTTTAACAACCTTATCAATAGCATCTTTTATATCGCTCGCTTTAAATGCATTTATTTCTTTGATGATTGGATTTTTCTTTTTAATCTTTCCTTTTTTAGCCGTAGCCATCGCAGCTGCTACATCATCTCGTGAAATTCCTGCATAATTTTTTAATGCAACATATTCTTTTGAATTGTCAATGTTTCGAGTAGCCGCCATTGACAAGTCTCCAACTGGCTTAAAAGTGTAGTAGTGCGCACAACTTCCGCAAACAAATAACACAAGCCCTAATCCTAATAAATTTTTCATAATATTAACTTTTTTTGATGCAAAGATATAATTTTTCTATTACAGCTCATATATGATTGGTTTTTTTATAAGCCGATATGTGAATTTTGTTGTGTGCCAGATTCGACAACATATCAACATCTTATGGATTCTCTTGGGAAGAATTTAAAGCAAATAAGAAAATCTAGAGGATTGTCTCAAAAAGAAGTAGCTTTTAACTGTGATATGGATGAACAGAATTATAGAAGAATTGAAAATGGTAAAACCAATCCAACGTTAAAATCCCTGCATAGAATAGGTGAAGCATTATCTGTTTCTGTCACAGAGTTATTGTCAACATAATTTTGAGAGGGTTAATTCCTCACAAAAAAACCTCCAAATAATTATCCCGATTAACTACTTGATAGCTTGCATCGGGGTAATTTTGAGCAAATGCCGTGGGAACTTTGGGTGTTTTGTCGCCCCACTTAAATTCAAACGCTGAAATCTTACTACCTGCTGCAATTTCAATCAAGTCTATCTCTTTTTGGTCATACGTGCGCCAGAAATAATATTCGTTGTGTCGGCGGTGAAAATAATTGCTTTTTATTCTTTCGCTAATCAAGTAGTTTTCCCATAAAACGCCTTCGTCATTCCGCATATTTAACGATGTAAATTGATTTATCAAAGCGTTGCGAATACCATTATCGTAAAAATACCATTTGTTGCCTTTTGAAATCTCTTTCCGAAGATTGTTGGAATATGCACCTAATCTGAAAATAACAAACACCTGCGACAGAAGATTCAAGTAATGTTCCACCGTATTTCGACTTAATCCAACTTTTTTGGCAAGTTCATCATAAGAAACTTCGCTCCCAACTTGAAAAGCAACTAATTGCAATAGGCTTAACATTTTTGACGAATTTTTAATTCCGTCAATGGTTAAAATATCTTTTAGCATATAGGAACTTACGATTGATTTTAAATATTCTGTTTTTTCAACAGCAGTTTCCATTGCGCATAATTCGGGAAAAGCCCCAAAAATCAACCGTGATTCTAAGTTTTTGATGGTTTCAATGGCTGTCTCTGTACTGCTTAACTCTTCTTGAGAAAAGGGGAATAAATGAAAAGAACTCGCTCTTCCGACAAGCGGTTCGCCTGTTTTGTTTAATAAATCAAAAGCCGAAGAGCCTGTTGCTATGACGGAAAGTCCTGGAATGTTGTCAACCAATAATTTGATACGTTTGCCGATTTCGGGTATTACCTGAGCTTCGTCAATAGCGAGCAATTGTAAATCGCCAAATAAATCTTGAAATCTTTTGATGGAGTTTATTTCTAATAATTGCTGTGTGGTAATATCTTCACCGTTTAACAATTGTGATTTCCCTGTAAATTGCTCAAGAACACGATTCAGTAACATTGTTTTGCCAACACGTCTAGCTCCAAATATAAGCGTAGCTTTCTGTGGTTTGACACTTTCGATGATTTGTTTTTCAATAATTCGTGTTATCATTGTGACGATTTTTCCAGCAAAAATAGTAAATTTCTTCAACGTACTGAAAAATTTTACCGTAAATTTCTTCAACGCATTGAAGAATTTACCGATTTTTAATCATTTCATGAGCGGAATTACCATTATCAAAGTGGGTTCTAAAAAGTCAAATATCAAGGCTTGGTAATTTTTTTAAAGCGGAGTTTACTATCGTAAATGAGCATTTAAAAAAATTAGCGTAACGCAGATAGTTGGATTTTTAGCCCCACTGTTACTTCTTCTTCGTCAAAAACGCCCAATAAGTCGCCCGATTCAATGCGTGCAAACTTGCCGTTGGATAATACGTTTTAAAACTTGTCGGGAATTTTGGTTTTTTGCGTTTGTCCCAAAGCGATTTATAGGCAGAAATTTGGTTGTCCGAAACTTCGATAAAATCAATGTGTTGGCGTGTATGTGTGCGCCAAAAATAATACGTTACATTTAATTTCAGTTGTTTGTTCCATTTGATTTTTTCGGCAATGAGCCAATTTTTCCAAAGTTTGTCGATGTCCACACGTAAATCCAATTCGTTGAAATTTTTAATCAGCGCATTGCGAACGCCGTTGTCAAGAAAATAAAATGTGTGTGTTTTTTTCAATTCATATTTGTTGCCATTATAGAAAGACGGAATGCGGATAAGCACAAACGAGCGTTCGAGCAAATCGACGTAACGTTCAACGGTTTCGTTGTCCAAACCTGCGTCTTCGGCAATTTCGTTATACGAAAGCGGTTCGCCGAGTTCAAACGAAATATATTGCAACATTTTGCGCAACTTATCGCCTTTGTTAATGCGTTCTGTCGGGTTGAGGTTTGTAAAAATCGTTTTGTCCAAAATTGCCATTAATTCCGTTTCAGGGTGTTCGCTATCCAAAACCTGCGGATAATTCCCATAAATCAAGCGTTTGTCTAACTCTTTGTCAAATTGTACCACGCCTTTTTCGTTGGCTAACTCTTGAAATAATGGCGGATAAACCGAAATAATCGCATCTTCTAATTTCAATGCTTCAACCAATTCGTCCACCAAAACAGGGTCAAACGAGCAACTTAATACGAAGGAGTTGGAAAACGCATTGTCAAACAAAACATTTTCTAAAATTGCTTGTAGATTATCCAAGGTTTGCGCCTCTTTCAGAATAACAAAACGCTCATTTCCAAAAAGTTCCTGTAATTCCGAATGGTCTTGATTCTTAAAAATGGGCTTGTTGCGTTTATCTTCGCAATTAACAATCTTGACCGATGAAAAACGTTCGATTACGTTTGCCAAATAGCGTGACTTCTGCGAATGTTTAGGCCCTTTAACGATAAAAATTTTGTTTGTTTTTAGTTTTTGAATTAAAAATTCATCGTAAATACGTTTTTCCATAATTATCCAAATTTCGGCTAAAATTAATCAAATTTTGCGAAGTTCGATGATGAAAAACATTTACTACCATTATTTTCGCCCCCTAAGTTTAAAAAACTTGCTTATCTGCGTTTAATTCCATTTAAATTTTCTCGTCCTATCGTTGTCTTTTGTCTAAAGTCTTTCCGTCTTATGTCTTAAAAAACTATCTTTGCAAGAAAAAAATGTTTGAGTCAGCAACTTCGGGACAGGAATTAGTATGGGAAAACCGTACGGAGTTATTGAGTTCAATAGGTTTGCTCATTTTAGCAGGCTCTCTAATCTTATTAACCGTTTCGCTACTTTTACAGAAAAATCTATTATCAACCCTCTTTGTGAACACCTTCAAAAATTATTCATTTAACGTACCACTAAACACTGGTTCATCACTGATGTTGATAGCGAATTACTTGTTAGTGTTTATCGGTATTGTTTTTATGTTTATGCGTGATTACACAAATTTTGTGCAAGGCAAGGAAATGTTTGTTTATGCATTACTTTTAATGGTTTTGATTGTTCCTTTTGTGAATTTAATATTGACATTTTTTTTTATAGGAAGACAAGAAATCGTGGTGGAGATGTTTCAGCTTTCAAAAAATTTAACAATCTTTAAGAGTATCTTCTTGAGTGTTTTTCTGTTGCTGTGGGTGTTTAATTATCAATGGAATGTTTATTTTAAAATACTGATAATCGGTGTTTTTGTTGTTTTTTATTTCGTTCGGATACTCCTTTCATTGGTAAAGAGTTTTAAACATTCTGTGCGTTGGTATTATTTAATTTTGTACTTTTGCGCCTTCGAAATGTTGCCTTATGCCTTTTTGAGCGTATTTATAGGTAGATTTTTGGGAATAGAAATAATTGTGTAACAATTAAAAATGAATAAAATTGGCTATTAAAACGATTTTAGTTTCTCAAGTTAGACCAGAAGGGGAAAAATCTCCTTATTTTGATTTGGCTGAAAAATACGATTTAAAGATTGATTTCCGACCTTTTATTCATGTGCAAGGTGCTACTGCACAGGAGGTTCGCGCTCAACGGGTAAATTTTGCCGATTACACGGCTGTTATTATGACTTCTAAAGTTGCGGTTGACCATTATTTTCGCGTGGCAGAAGAAATGCGTTTTAACGTTCCAGACTCGATGAAATATTTTTGTATTTCCGAGGCGGTTGCACTTTACTTGCAAAAGTATGTTATCTATCGAAAACGTAAAATTTTCTTTGGTACACAAACGATTGAAGACGTTGCAGCTGTGATGAAAAAGCACAAAAATGAAAAATTCTTATTACCGTGTACAGATATTTTACGTGATAAAATTCCTGAAGTTTTAGAAAATGCAGGTTATACTTTCAAAAAGGCCGTTCTTTACCGTACCGCCGCATCGGATTTGAGCGATTTAGAAGATGTTTATTACGATATTTTAGTGTTTTTTAGCCCTGCGGGAATTGAGTCTTTATTTAAGAATTTCCCCGATTTCAAGCAAAATAATACGGTTATTGCAACTTTTGGTCCGACAACGGCAAATGCTGCGATAAAAAATAATTTGAGAGTTGATATTTCCGCTCCACAACCGAATATGCCATCTATGACAGCAGCTTTGGAACATTATATCAAAGAAGTTTTGAAGAAAGAAAAAAGTAAAAAATAATTTTCTTGATAGAATAATAAAATTTAAAAGGGGTTTGTTTTACAAATCCCTTTTCTTACTTTTGCAAGTTGTAATAACAAAAAAACATACGATAATTCATTTTTCTGCGTTAGTGCAGAGAATTTTATAAATGGAAATAAAAGAACAAATAGACAAGATACGTGTACCACAACACATTGCTATCATCATGGACGGCAATGGTCGTTGGGCGCAAAATCAAGGGCAAGAACGACTTTTTGGTCACTCTTTTGGCGTTGATTCTGTGCGAAATACCGTAAAAGGCGCACGTGAACTTGGTGTTCGATATTTAACCATGTATGCGTTTTCAACAGAAAATTGGGGCAGACCAAAAGCAGAAGTCGATGGATTAATGGAATTAATGGTCAACACGATCGTGAGTGAACTTCCCGATTTGATGAAACAAAAAATTAGAATTCACGGAATCGGAAATCTAAACGAATTGCCTGCAACGTGTCAAAAAGAGTTGCGCCATGCGATGGAAGAAACCAAAGACAATGACAGTTTGCATTTGATTTTGGCACTCAATTATAGTTCACGTTGGGAAATTACCAATACTGTACAACGCATTTCGGAAGACGTGAAAAGAGGAACGTTGGAAACAAACGCAATCACAGAAGAATTGATTAGCAACTATCTGACAACAGCCGATTTTCCAGACCCTGAACTTTTAATTCGCACAAGTGGCGAACAGCGTTTGAGCAATTATTTATTGTGGCAATGTGCCTACACAGAATTTTACTTTACAGAAGTTTTGTGGCCAGATTTTAACGAAGAAGAATTATACAAAGCAGTATTCGACTACCAACAACGTGAAAGACGTTTCGGAAAAACGTCTGCGCAAATCACGAACACATTTTAAACATGAAGAGCCTACACATCGCATTAATTTTCATATTGAGTTTCTTGCTCGTTCCAAATACTTGGGCGCAAGATGAAACAGACTCTTCAACCGTTGAAAATCCAACACAAATTACAACGATTGGCTACGATGATTGGGGTTATTCCAATCCAAGAGAATACCAAATCGGGGCAATTCGTATTGAGGGAGCAGACAATTTTGACCACCAATCTATTTTGCTCATCGCAGGATTGCGCCAAGGGCAAAAAATCATGATACCAGGCGAGCGCATCACGTCGGCGATTAAAAATTTATGGAAAGAAGGACTTTTCTCGAAAGTTGATATTTACTTAGATAGAGTAGTGGCAGGAGTTGCCTTTTTGACTATCGAATTACAGCCTAAACCGAAATTATCACGCTATAAATTTGAGGGCGCATCAAAAAAGGACATCGACAAAATTAAAGAAAAAATCGACTTATTCGCAGGGAAAACCATTTCTGAAAGTTCGATTGCCATGACAGCTACCAAAATTAGAGGGTATTACCGTGATAAAGGTTTTTGGAACGTCAAAGTAAATATCAAACGAGAACAAGATAGTTTGTTGAACAATTCTGAAATGTTTATCATCAACGTCAACCGAGGGCAACGTGTGCGTATTGTTGACATTTTAATTGAGGGAAATAAAGAATTGTCAACAGGTAAAATTCGCCGTTCAATGAAAGAAACGAAACGTTCGGGAATTTTGCGCATCATTAAAAAATCGAAATTCTTAGAATCTACGTACGAAACCGATAAGCAAAATGTCATTGCTAAATACAACGCTGTCGGTATGCGAAATGCGAAAATTGAAACCGATACTTTTTTCTTGATTGACGGCAAGAATTTGCTTATCAAAATGAAAATTAACGAGGGCGAAAAATTCTATTTCGGAAACATCGAATGGGTTGGAAATACCAAATATCGAAGCACATATTTAGATACCATTCTCGGAATTAAAACAGGCGATATTTACAACAAAGAATTATTAGACACACGTTTAAACGGTAGTCCAGACGGGCGTGACATCGCTGCATTGTATATGGATAAAGGGCATTTGTTTTTCAATGTAACAGCCATAGAAAAAAGTATTACAGACAACAAAATTAACTATCAAATTCGCCTTATCGAAGGAAAAGAAGCTATCGTGGACAACATTTTTATCAAAGGAAATGTCAAAACAAGTGAACACGTTATTCGCCGTGAAATTCGTACACGTCCAGGAGATTTGTTCAACCGAAATGATATTATTCGTACACAACGAGAGCTTTCGCAGTTAGGTTATTTCAATCCGCAAGGTTTCCAAATTAACCCGATGCCAAATCCTCAAAAAGGAACAGTTGACATTGAATATGTGGTAGAAGAAAAATCAGCTGACCAAGTTGAATTATCAGGTGGTTACGCCCTAAGAAGATTAATTTTAACAGCAGGTTTGACGTTCAACAATTTCTCCACAAAAAAGTTTTTTAATAAAGATGCGTGGACACCACTTCCTTCGGGTGATGGACAACAATTATCGTTGCGTGCGCAAACCAACGGTAAATTTTACCAAGGATTTAATTTTTCGTTTACCGAGCCTTGGTTGGGTGGCAAAAAACCAAATTCATTGAGCGGTTGGGCAAACTTTACATCATTCTCGTCCACAGGAGAAGGAAAACACAAACCTAATTATGACGGTATTCAGCAAACAGGTTTGGGCATTGGTCTTGGGCGCAGAAAAAAAGTTCCTGATGATTTTTTTACAGCCTATTACGAGTTGGGTTACACTTATTATGACTTTAATTCCGACCGTTTTACGGAAGACTTTAAAAAAGGTTATGCTAACGATATTAGTTTTAAATACATTTTGCAACGCAGTTCGGTAAGTGCGCCAATTTATCCACAAGAGGGTTCAAATTTGACGTTTATGATCAAAGCAACTGCACCGTATTCGCTGTTTTCAAAAACAAAAGATTTTAGCAATGTGGAGGCGCAACAACGCTATAAATACGTGGAATACTACCGTTTCAAATTTTCAGCAGAATATTATTTCCCATTGACAAAAGACAAAAAATTGGTGTTAATGTCACGCGTTGGCTTTGGTTATTTAGGAGCTTACAACCAATCAAAAGGTATTGCACCGTTTGATCGTTACAAAATGGGAGGAAACGGAATGATGGGTTCGTATTCATTTGCAGGGCAACAATTATTAGCGTTACGTGGTTATGACGACCAAAGTTTATCTTCAAGTTCGGGCGACCCAATGGCAGCGAAATACACCATGGAATTACGTTATCCTTTATCGTTAAATCCATCAGCGACATTCTATTTATTGACCTTTGCCGAGGCAGGAAACACGTATGCGAATTTCAAAAAATTCAATCCTTTCAACGTGAAAAAATCGGTTGGTGTTGGATTAAGAGTATTTTTGCCAATGTTTGGAATGTTAGGGGTTGATTACGGTTGGGGATTTGATAAAATGGATAATGGTAAATATGGTTACAATGGAACTTCTGATATGAGTATTCGAGAAAAAGGATATTATGGTAAATTTACGTTCACAATAGGTATGAATTTAGGAGAATTATAAAGTATGAAAAATTTAATTTTAGTTGCAGTTTTGCTTTTTGGCACATCGTTTGCCTCTTTCGCTCAGAAATATGGGTATATTGATTCTGATTATATTCTCAACAACATCGAAGAATATCAAACAGCAAAATCAAGCCTTGATAAATTAGTAGATAGATGGACACAGGAAATTGAAGACCGAAAAGAAATTATCCGTCAGAAGAAAGATAATTTCGCACGTGAAGAGGTTTTATTACCAACTGAGGAAAAAGAAAAACGCCAAGAAGAAATAAAAAAATTAGAAACTGAAACCATGGAACTTCAGAAAACAAGATTTGGAATATCGGGCGATTATTTTCAAAAACGTCAAGAGTTGATAAAGCCAATTCAAGATAGAATTTACGAAGCAATGCAAAAAGTTGCATCTCGTAAGAATTTTAGTTTTATCTTTGACAAGGCAAATCAAAGTAATTTGATTTATGCCGATAGCAAATTCGACTTGAGCGATGATGTTATCAAAGAATTAGGAATTAAAAAGTAAATAATAAATAAAGTAAAATAACAACATGAGAAAGCTATTAGTAGTATTAGTGTCTATCTTCGTGGTAGGAACAGTAGATGCGCAAATCAAGGTTGCGTACATCAATTCAAACAAAGTGTTAGACACACTTCCGTCTCGCAAAGCGGCAATTAAAGAGTTGCAGGAATTTAACGCTGCTGCCGAAAAAGAGTTGACCGATTTAGACAGCGAGTTGCAAAAAGCATACGAAAAGTATGTAAAAGAAAGCGGAACGTTATCACAAGTTTTAAAACAATATGAAGAAGAGCGTTTACAAAAAATGCAAGCGAACATTCAAGCGAGAGAGCAAGAATTACAAGAGCGTTTACAAAGACGTAGCAACGATTTGAACGCTCCTATTTTGAAAATCTTGCAAACGGCTGTTGAGAACGTTTCTGTACGTCAAAAATTAAACTATGTTTTGGACGAAACGCAGTTGTTGTATTCTAAAGGCGGAACTGACATTACAAACGAAGTAATTAACGAGGCTTTGAAATTAGACGTTAAAAAATAAAAAATCATACTTAAATGGAAAGGGTTCAGTTGTTGCTGAACCCTTTTTTTATGTTTGTGAATTGCATGGTAAAACTGTTCCAAAACGGTCAGTTGCTCGAAATGAAAACGTTGCGAGTGGATTAACCACAAGAAGAAACATTTATCAAAACGCTCGCCATCGGTGGGTGTTTTTTTGTATAGACCAAGAAAGATTTGTATTTTTACCAAAAATCAATTACCATGCGTTACGTTAGCTTACTTACAATTTTAATTTCTGCATTTTATTCGTTTTCTCAGAAGAAAATCATCGACCATACGGCATACTCGGAATGGAGCGTCATCAAGGATTACGAATTGTCGAAAGACGGAAAATACTTCGCCTATACTTCTGCACCTTACGAGGGAAACACGACACTTTATTTGTATAAAAATGCTGATAAAATCGACACGCTTTTAAAAGAAAGCAGAGGAAGTCAAGCGAAATTCAACCGCAACGGAACGTTTTTTACAGCAAAAATTAGTGGCGATTACTTTAAAATTCGTGAACTAAAAATCAAAGACACAAAAGCGTTTAAATTGCCGAAGGACACATTGTTAATTCAAAATCTTATTTCTCCTAAAACGATACGTATTGCAAATGCCGAGAAATACGAAATCATTGACTCGTGCGACAATATCATCGGTCTTTTGACACATAACAATCGACTAAAAAACAACCAACTTTCCAAAGGGAAAGAAAAACGATTAAAAGACGGCTACAATGGCGATGCAAAAACATTTTTCATTGCCGATGCTCAAAATGGAATTGTTTTTCAAAAGTCGGACATCGTTGATTTTTTCGTGGATAACGAACAACGTTTTGCCGTTTTAGTGGAGAAACAAACCAAAAAAGGAAAAGATTTTTTTGTTTCCTTGTTGCTTGATTTACATACGTTTAAAACGACTTATCTCGACCAAAAATTTGAAAAAATAGAAACTGTTTTTTATTCGTCTAAAAACGATATTTCGTTTGTAGTAGGGAAACTTTTGGAGCAAAAACAAAAGCGCAACGAATTGTTTACTATTTCAGATAATTTCACAAAATTCGATACTAAAAATATTAATTCTTTGCTGGATTCAACGTTTGTTATTTCGCCAAGTTCGACTTTTGAAAATCTCAAAAACACAAGCGTTTGGCTTTTTGAAACGCAAAAATACGAACCGAAAAAAGAGAAAGACACCTTGCTAAAAGACGAGCAAGTGAAATTAGACGTTTGGTCGTGGAACGAACCGAAATTGCGCACCAAACAACTCTACGATGCGAAAAAACAATACAGCAAAAAGTTTTTGGCAAGCTATGATATTGAGGCTCAAAAGGTTGTTGCCCTTGAAAACGATACCTTGTCACTTGGTAAACGCTGGAAAAATTCCGAAACTGCTTTGATGCGTTCTTCTGCACCTTATGATGTGACGTTTTCGTACAGTTATCCGTGGAAAGAAGATTTATACATTTCTGATTTGAAATCGGGCAATTTGACATTGCTTTTACAAGGAAATTTCTCCAAAACGCTATTAACGCCATCAACGGAATATTTGTATTACGAGAAAGAAACCGACACAAATTTTTACGCTAAAAACACCTTAACAAACATCGAAAATTGTATCACGTGTACGCTCCAAGAACGTTGGCTCGAAGATTTGAACGGCATGGATTTCGTCCCCGATTTGGAAGGTAATTTAATGATTGATGCAATGGATAAAAATAGTTTGTGGTTTAACTCAACCAAAGGACTTTATCGCTACAATCCAACGGAAAATAAATTAAACCTTATCACACCAAAAGAATGGTTAAATCGCAAAATTCAATTGAATTATTATAAAATTGAGGCGGATTCGCAGTATTTTGATTGGAATAATATCATTGTGGAAACCTTTGATTTGGAAACAAAAATCAATAGTTATTTTGCATTGAACGAGCGTTTTGAATTGACAGAAATCGTGAGTGGATATTTTAATGCGTTCTCGTTTTTGAAAGACGAAAAATACTATTATGCACGTATTCAAAACAATGAAATTTACCCCAATTTCAACCGCATTGAAAACGGAGAAACTATTTTATTGACTGATGTAAATCCACAACAGAAAAATTATAATTGGTCAACGGTGGAACCGATAAAATGGACAGCTTACAACGGTCTTGAGTTGGACGGACTTTTGTACAAACCCGAAAATTACGACAGCACCAAACAGTATCCTTTGATTGTTTATTATTACGAAACATCATCGGAGGACATTCATCGCCACGTTACGCCACGTCCGACGGCATCAATTATTTTTTCGACCGAATATGCCTCATCGGGTTATTTTGTCTTTATGCCCGATATTCGTTATGAAATTGGACATCCTGCGAAAGGTGCATACAATGCGATTATGAGTGGAACGGATTATGTTTTGCAAAAATACCCTCAAATTGACTCGACACGTATGGGCTTGCAAGGGCAAAGTTGGGGCGGTTATCAAACATCGCAATTGATAACAATGACAGACCGTTATGCCGCAGCTATGGCAGGTGCGCCTGTTTCCAATATGTTTTCGGCGTATGGTGGTATTCGTTGGGGCAGTGGTTTGAGTCGTCAATTTCAGTAC
>DAOMPZ010000002.1:0-20497 GCA_035445045.1 Crocinitomicaceae bacterium
AACCCATTGGGTGCAAAACATTAAAGCCTTGCAAACGTTTGTAACGCGCATAAATATCAGAGGCAATATAGCCAAGCGGGTGTCCAACGTGCAAACCAGCTCCCGACGGATACGGAAACATATCTAACACATAATATTTGGGTTTTGATGAATTTTCCTCGACTTTAAACGTCTGATGTTCCGCCCAAAATTTTCGCCACTTATTTTCTATTGCACTAAAATTATACTCCATGATGTTTTTTGAATTGTGTGCAAAGATAGGTTTTTTAGACGAAAGACCGCTACACTCAAAGATGAAAGACAAAAGACTGATTTGTTAAAAATTTATTTTATCATCACACCTTTTTTGCCCAACTGCTCGATAAAGACCATGTTTTTTTCGTTGATAGAATCGGGGAGGAACAAAAATTTCTTGTCGTACATGGTGTCTTCTACCCAAAAGCTGATAAAATATTCGTTTGTTAGACCAAAAACTTCGGGCATAATCGGTTCTATTTTTGCCACTTCATTAGGTAACAAAACCTCTAACGAACGTCTAATGAGCGATGTACGGATTGTTTCGCCTGTTTGTTCGTCTTTGCCATAACCTTGGCACGTAATCATAATTCCCTCCATAATGTCGTCACGTAAATTGAGTAAATAAACGTAATATGCAGGCTCGTTTTCGATTAATTCGTGCGTGATTGCAAAAGCAACATTTTCCACTTTGGGAATGTCAAAATCTTTTTTCATGGGTGTTTTAAAATTCGTTTTGCTATTTTCAAATATTCAAATAAATCTTTCGGGTGTCCGACTTTTAGTACATCTTTTCCAGCTTGGTCGAGCGTGATATTTTCGGCTCGTTTCATTCCTGTACGAACGATGATAACATTTTGTTTGGGCAACGCAATAATGTATTGACCTAAAATTCCACGACAATAATAAACAGGATTTTCAGCGTTTGGATAGAGCCAAATTTGAAAGCCATAACGTGTGTTTTCGATACCTTCATCGGTCATCATTTTCGCTGGCGACAAAAATTCGTCCATGTATTTTTCCGAAATAATTGTTTCGCCATTCCATTTTCCTTTGTTTAGAATAAGTCTGCCTAACTTCGCAAAATCATGCGTTGTAGCGTACAAACAACAGAAAGATTTTTCGTCACCGTCTTTTTTGTCCAAACTCCAATACGCATCGTTTTCCGTTCCGATTTTCTGCCAAATTTTTTCAGAAGCGTATTCACTCACGGTTTTTCCCGTTGCATTTTTGATAACAAAACCCAACAGTTGTGTATTCCCACTTTGGTAATTAAAAACGTGTGCAGGCTTGGAAACTAACTTTTGATAAACCGCCAAATTGTACAAATTCGTTCCATAATACGATGCGGCATTGTCCGAAAATGGGTTTTTTCCGCTTTCCGTCCAGCTTAAACCTGACGACATGATGAGCAAATCTCGAATGGTCACAACTTCTTTTCCCTCTCTGTCAAAATCAGGAATGTAATCCGAAACGGCATCGTCCAAAGATTTTATTTTTCCCTCGTCCAAAGCACAGCCAATTAACAGCCCGACAACGGTTTTCGCTGCCGAAAAACTATTCGTATGTGCTGTGTCACTTCGTTGGTCAAAATATTTTTCAAAAAGAATAGAATCGTTGCGAATAACCATAAACGAATGTGTTTCTAAACCTTGAAAATAGGCGGTTTCTTCTGCCGAAAGCGTTGTGTTTGTCGTTGCTTGATGAAAACTGAAAGGCGTTTTTGCTTTGGCTACCGTTCGGTTGTGAAAAATATTCAAATCGTAAATACTCGGCCCTGATTTTCCGTGTAAATACGTGTGCCAAACACCTTTGTAAAGATAAAAACGACCACTTAAAATGATGATTAAGTTAAGCGCAACTAACAGAATAACAAGTAGTTTTAGTAAAAAACGCAACTTCTTTTTCATAGCGTTAATATGTCAGTTCAAAATTAAACAAGGTTGCCATTTTTTCTTTTAAAATGTCAATTACCTCATCTATTTCTACGTTTCGACCCAATTCTTTTGCCAGCGAAGTAACGCCTTTATCGGCAATTCCACACGGAACGATATGATTAAAATAATCCAAATTAGAGTTTATGTTAAATCCAATTCCGTGCATCGTTACCCAACGGCTTGAACGCACGCCCATAGCGCAAATTTTACGTGCAGTTGGTTTTTCAGCATCTAACCAAACGCCTGTAAAACCCGAAGAACGACCGCTTTCAATTCCGTAATGTGCCAACGTTTGAATGACAGCTTCTTCTAAAAAGCGCATATATTTGTGAATGTCTGTAAAAAAGTAGTCCAAATCAAAAATTGGATACATAATTAATTGCCCTGGTCCGTGATACGTAATGTCGCCACCACGGTTTATTTTGTAATACGTCGCCTCAATTTTTTTCAGAAATTCATCATTGAGCAACAAATGATTCGCATCGCCACTTTTTCCCAGCGTATAAACGTGTGGATGTTCGCAAAAGATTAAATAATTTTCGGTTTCTTCCGTCGGGACGTTATTACGCTTATCTATTTTGCGTTGAATATTTTCCGCAAACAATTTTTCTTGATAATCCCACGCCTCTTTGTAGTCGATTAACCCTAAATTGATATATTTAACTTTCGTCATCATGGAACAAAAGTACGAAATTTCTTAATGATTATTAATCAAGTTAATTCCTGTAAAATTTTGCGGTGTAATTTTCTTTAATTCGGCTTTAATCGTATCGTTTACGTCCAATGTTTCGATAAATTCATGCACACGTTGCTCGGTCATCTTCTCGTTTTTACGTGTCAACGCTTTCAAGGCTTCGTAAGGCGCAGGATAAGCCTCACGGCGCAAAACTGTTTGAATTGCCTCGGCAACAACTGCCCAATTATTTTCCAAATCTGCATCAATCGCTGTTTGGTTCAACAACAATTTATCCAAACCTGTCAACGTCGATTTAATCGAAATAATCGTGTGTGCAAGCGGTGTTCCGACAATGCGCAATACGGTCGAATCCGTCAAGTCACGTTGCAAGCGAGAAACAGGTAATTTTGCTGCTAAATGTTCAAACAACGCATTCGCAATACCGATATTCCCTTCTGAATTTTCAAAATCAATTGGGTTTACTTTGTGTGGCATCGCTGACGAACCAACTTCGCCGTCTTTTAATTTCTGTTTGAAATAATCCATGGAAATGTACGTCCACATATCTCGGTCTAAGTCCAAAATAATCGTGTTGATACGTTTTAGATTGTCAAAAAGTGCGGCTAAATTATCGTAATGTTCGATTTGTGTCGTCGTTTGACTGCGTGAAAGACCTAAGGAATTGCTTACGAAATTGTTGGCAAATTTTACCCAATCAATTTGTGGATACGCAACAAAATGCGCATTGAAATTTCCTGTTGCGCCACCAAATTTAGCCGAGAACGGAACTTTTTTAGCTTGCTCCAATTGGATTTCCAAACGCTCACTAAAAACTTGAATTTCTTTACCTAAATTCGTCGGTGATGCAGGTTGTCCGTGTGTGCGAGCCAACATCGAAATTCCTTTCCATTCGTTTTTTAACACGTTTAAACGGTCAATTAATTGCTGTATCATTGGAAAAACAACTTCCTGCAAACCGTCTTTCAATGACAGCGGAATACTTGTATTATTAATATCTTGTGACGTTAATCCGAAGTGGATAAACTCCAAATGTTGCTCTAAACCAAGTGCTTTAAATTTGTCTTTGATGAAATATTCAACAGCTTTTACATCGTGATTGGTCGTTTTTTCAATCGTTTTGATTGCTAAGGCATCGTCTTCTGAAAAAGACAGGTAAATGTTGCGAACCTCCTCAAATTTATCTTTCGGGAAATCGGATAAATTCGGCAAACCTTGCTCAACAAGTGCGATGAAATATTCAATTTCAACACGTACTCGGTATTTTATTAATCCAAATTCAGAATAATACTTTGCGATTTCTGCTACTTTTCGTCTATATCTACCGTCAATTGAGGTAATTGCTGTTAATTCGTTCAACATCTTTTGAAATTTAAAGCGGTAAAGATACGATTTTTTAGACAACAGAAGAAAGACATCAGACAAAAGACTTCCATTCTCACACCAAAAACTTCCCTGTATAACTCGTTTTATGCTTTTTCAAATCTTCGGGCGTTCCCTCAAAAACGATGTTTCCGCCCTCATTTCCACCTTCCAAACCTAAATCAATGACCCAATCGGAACATTTGATAATGTCAACGTTGTGTTCAATAACAATGAGCGAATTTCCGCTGTCAACCAAGCGTTGAAAAGCAATTAGGAGTTTTTCGATGTCGTAAAAATGAAGTCCTGTTGTGGGTTCGTCAAAAATAAAAAGTGTGTTTTTCTGCTCGTTGGATTTGATTAAAAACGATGCTAATTTCACACGTTGTGCCTCTCCTCCCGAAAGTGTACTCGATGACTGTCCCATTTTTAAATAACCCAAACCAACATCTGCCAACGGTTGAATTTTTGCCACAATTCTTTCGCAGAGTTTATCCGTTCCTTGTTGAAAAAATGCAATTCCCTCTTGAATGTCCATCTCCAAAATGTCAGCGATGCTTTTGCCGTCAAAAAGAATGTCTAAGGTCTCCGATTTATAGCGTTTCCCTTGACACGCCTCGCATTTTAAGTGAACATCTGCCATAAATTGCATTCCAACGGTTACAACTCCCTCGCCCTCACACATTTCGCAACGTCCGCCCTCGACATTAAAACTAAAATACCCTGGTTTCAATCCTGCGGCTTTTGCTTTGGGCGTTTTGGCAAACAATTCCCGAATGTCATCAAAGGCTTTGACATACGTAACAGGATTGCTCCGTGACGATTTTCCAATTGGATTTTGGTCAACAAATTCGATTTCTGTGATACGTCTGTAATCGCCTTTTAATTCTTTAAATCCTCCCGAAGTATCACTTGCTTGCCCTGCTTTTTGGCGCAACGCTGGATATAAAACTTCTTTGACCAAGGTACTTTTTCCCGAACCCGAAACGCCAGTCACGCAGACAAATTCATTCAAGGGAAATTTTACGTTCAAATTCTTTAAATTGTGTTTTCTTGCACCGATAATCTCAACAAAACTCGCTGATTTTCGTTTGTGTTTCGGTGTTTCTATTTTTCGTCTTCCTGTTAGATAATCGGCTGTAAGACTGCCTTTTGCTTTCAGTAACTGCGCATGATTTCCTTGAAAAACCACTTCGCCGCCGTAAATTCCTGCTTTGGGGCCGATGTCGATAATTTCGTCCGCAGCACGCATGATAGATTCTTCGTGTTCGACAATAATGACGGTATTTCCCAAATCACGCAAGCGTTTCAAAACACCGATTAACTGCTCAGTATCTCGTGGGTGCAAACCAATGCTCGGCTCGTCCAAAATATACATCGAACCAACCAAACTACTGCCGAGTGAAGTTGCCAAATTGATGCGTTGCGACTCGCCTCCCGACAATGAATTTGAGTTTCGATTTAAGGTCAAATAACCCAATCCGACATCATTTATAAATTGCAAGCGGTTTGTTATTTCGGGGAGTAAACGTTTAGAAATCAGTTCCTGTTGTTTTTCTAATTTCAAATTTTTGAAAAAATCCAAACTATCTTTAAGTGGCATCAAAACAATATCCGTAATGGATTTACCGTCTATTTTGACATAGTTCGCATCTTTGCGCAAGCGAGTTCCTCGGCAATCAGGACAAAGTGTTTTCCCACGATAGCGTGAAAGCATCACACGGTATTGAATTTTGTACGTTTGTGCTTCGAGATAGACAAAAAAGCCATTAATTCCATTAAAATATTCGTTTCCTTCCCACAGAATTTTGTACTGTTTCGGCGTTAAATCTTGTATCGGTCGGTGTATCGGGAAATCGAATTTTTTAGCATTAAAAATCAGTTGATTCAGAAATTCTTGCATGGATTCGCTTTTCCAACACGCTATGCCACCTTCGTAAACGCTCAATGTTGGGTCGGGAATAACCAAATTTTCATCAATTCCGATAACACTTCCAAAACCTTCGCAGGTTTTACACGCTCCAAACGGATTGTTAAACGTAAAAAAATGTTCGCTCGGCTCGATAAATTCGATGCCGTCCAACTCAAAGCGGTTGTTAAATTCCATTAGTTTTTCGTCCTCCAACAAATAAACAAAACACGTTCCTTGACCCTCGCCAAACGCAATATTTACGGAGTCGGCGATGCGGTATTTTTCGTCTTCGTCAAATTGTTGCACACGAATACGGTCGATGAGCAACAAGGCTTTTTCAATTTTCGGCGTTTTTAGGTTTACTTCATCTAATTCCAACACTTCATTGTTTAGGAAAATACGTAAATAACCTTGTTCTTTCAGTAATTGCAACTGGCGTTCAACACCGTATTTTTTGAAATTTAAAATTGGAGCTAAAATATATGCTTTCGCATCTTCTTGTTGCCCTGCGATAAAATCGACCACATCAGAAACAGTGTGTTTTTTTACTTCTTTTCCCGAAACAGGCGAAATCGTTTTCCCTGCACGAGCAAACAGCAATTTCAAGTAATCATATACTTCGGTTGTCGTTCCGACGGTCGAGCGTGGATTGGTGGAAATCACTTTTTGTTCAATGGCAATCGCAGGCGAAATTCCTTTGATAAAATCCACTTCGGGTTTGTCTAATTTACCCAAAAACTGCCGTGCATACGACGAAAGACTTTCCACATAACGGCGTTGACCCTCGGCATACAGCGTATCAAAAGCCAAGGACGATTTTCCCGAACCCGACAAACCTGTAATGACAATGATTTTACCGTGCGGAATTTTGACATCAATATTTTTTAAATTATTGACACGTGCGCCTTTGATGTGTATGTGCTGTTGCATGAGGTGTTTTTTGAAAGGGTAAAAGTAGGTAATTTTTCGACATTTTGTCGCATTTACTAATTGAACTTACTGCCTCGTAATAATTCGCCTTCGTTTATTTTTTTATCGGTTTTACCAAGATAGTGTGTAAACTTTAGTCATTATTTTTGTCTTTGTTCTTTTTGCCGTAAAAAGAACCAAAACCTCGTCGCCACGATTTATTTTTTTAATTAAAAATTCCGTTAAAAAGAAAAAAATATCTACTTTTGAAAACTGGTAGCTGAAAAACCACGAAAAAGAAACAGGGCGTAACCGAAAAGCCTAACGAGTAGGGAAAATTAATTTTATTTTTATGAGAAAAATTTACTTAACCACGCTGTGTGCCATTGCAGGATTTAGCGCACAAGCACAAACGTTTACCGAAATTACAGGAACGCCTTTTGACGATTTGGTAACTAGCTCTATCGCTTTTGCTGATGTGGACAATGACGGCGACCAAGATGTCTTGATTACAGGACATAATGGCACAGCTCCTATTTCCAAATTATACACCAACGACGGAAGTGGAAACTTTACCGAAGTGGTAGGAACTCCGTTTGAGCACGTTTATCTCAGCTCTATCGCTTTTGCTGATGTGGACAATGACGGCGACCAAGATGTCTTGATTACAGGACATAATGGCACAGCTCCTATTTCCAAATTATACACCAACGACGGAAGTGGAAACTTTACCGAAGTAGTAACGCCTTTTGACGGTGTTGCGTATAGCTCTATCGCTTTTGCTGATGTGGACAACGACGGCAACCAAGATGTCTTGATTACAGGGCAAAACAATTCATATCAATTTGTTTCCAAATTATACACCAACGACGGAAGTGGTGTTTTTACCGAAGAATTGGGAACGCCTTTTGACGGTGTTGGAGAAAGCTCTATTGCTTTTGCTGATGTGGACAATGACGGCGACCAAGATGTCTTGATTACAGGATCTGACAATTCATCTAATCCTATTTCTAAATTATATACCAATGCTTCTTGCGCTTTACAACCACAGGTAAACTTAGGTTTAGATACAGCAATCTGCGCAGGTACAACGTTAACGTTAACAGCACAAAACACAGGTGCAACATACCTGTGGTCGGATAATTCAACAGCGGATACATTGGTCGTTGCAAGTGCAGGAACATATTCTGTGGTAAGAACGCTCTCAAATGGTTGTATCAGCAAAGACACAATCGTTGTAACTGTAAACGCTTTGCCTGTTGTAAATTTAGGCTTAGATACGGCAATCTGTGCAGGTGCAACTTTAACCTTAGATGCGCAAAATGCAGGTTCAACATTCACTTGGTCTGATAACTCAACAGCACAAACATTGGCAGTTACCACAGCAAATACATACAGTATTATTGTGGAAGATGTAAACGGTTGTATTGGGAAAGATACGGTTGAGGTTTCTATTAATACATTGCCTGTTGTAAATTTAGGCTTAGATACGGCAATTTGTGCAGGCGCAACCTTAACGTTAAATGCGCAAAATGCAGGTTCAACATTCCTTTGGTCTGATAACTCAACAGCGCAAACATTGGCAGTTACCACAGCAAACACATACAGCGTTATTGTGGAAGATGCAAACGGTTGTATCGGGAAAGACACGGTTGAGGTTTCTATTAATACATTGCCTGCTGTAAACTTAGGTCTTGACACAGCAATTTGTGCAGGAAATACAGTAACATTAAATGCAGGAAACGCAGGCGCAACATTCACTTGGTCTGATAACTCAACAGCGCAAACTTTGGCAGTTACCACAGCAAACACATACAGCGTTATTGTGGAAGATGCAGGTGGTTGTAAAGGTTACGATACAATTACGGTTGCTGTAAATGCGTTACCTGTTGTAAACTTAGGTAGCAACATCACAACTTGTTCAAGTACATTCTCAACTGTTTTAGATGCTCAAAACGCTGGTTCAACATATTTGTGGAATGACGGCTCTACAAACCAAACATTGACAGTAAGCGGTTTTGGAACATATTCGGTTGTTGTAACAAATGCGAATAACTGTTCAGCAACAGGAACAATCACGGTTTCGGCAGGAAGTGGCGCACTTACAACAGGAAACATTCAAGCAACATTGGTTTCGGGCTGTACATTTGATTTTTCAGTTGCCAATTCAAGTAGCATAGAAAATTTCACATGGAATTTCGGCACAGAAAACGTACAAGGCGCAAATGTAACCTATACTTTTGAAGACGGCGGAAGCAAACAAGTTATTGTGTACATGACAAACGCTTGTGGTTCAACTTCTAAATCAATCGTTGTTAGCTGTGATAATACAGGCTTAGACGAACTTGGAAATATAGCATTTAACTTATATCCAAACCCAACAGCATCAACATTAACAGTTGAAAATAACGGAAGTGTTGTGATGCAACAAATATCGATTTTGAACAATGTTGGTCAAGTTGTTTATGTTGTTTCACCAAACAACACAACAGCGCAGTTAAATGTTTCAGAATTTGCAAACGGTTTCTACATCTTACAAATCCATACCGAAAAAGGTATTGTAGTGAAGAAAATCGAAGTGATGAAATAGATTTTTAGTTGGTACCAAAACAGAAAATTAGACATAAGATAAAAGACCTTAGACATAAGACCGTTACGAAATCAAGTCTTTGAGCGTAGCGGTCTTACGTCTTTATTCTTATAGCGTAACGGGTCTAAAAAAGCTATCCTTTCGGATAGCTTTTTTTGTTTGACTTTTCTAACAAAGGAGGCGCAAAGGACACAGAGAATTAAAAATATAGCTTTACGAAAATCTGTCTTAACTACCTGCGGTGCTACTTCACTTCGTGGCTGCCTTCGGCGGTCGCAGTCTAAACTCTTAATTTGATTATCTTTTGTCTTAAATCTTTTGTCTTTCAGTCTATTTAATTTAGATAAGTTTTGTATTTTTGCAGGCGTTAGATTTAAAAATTAAAATCACATGAATATATTAGTATGTATTAGTAAATCGCCCGATACAACGTCAAAAATTGCGTTTACAGACGGCAATACTAAATTTGATGAAAACGGTGTTCAATACATTGTAAACCCTTACGATGAGTGGTATGCGTTGGTTCGAGCATTGGAATTGAAAGAGGAAAACGGTGGAAATGTTACAATTATAACCGTTGGGCAAGCTGCTGATGAAGCAGTAATTCGCAAAGCATTAGCAATCGGTGCAGACGAGGCTGTACGCATTGACGCGCAACCTTTGGACGGTTACGAAGTAGCCGTACAAATCACAAATTATGCGAAAGAAAACAATTTCGACCTTATTTTAACAGGTAAAGAAACCTTGGATTTCAACGGTTCGCAAGTAGGCGCAATGGTTGCCGAAGGTTTGGATTTACCATATATTGCTTTAGCTTCGAAATTAGATTTAAACGGTCAAACATTAAGCTTGGAACAAGAAGTTTCGGGAGGTGTTCAAGTGTTGGAAGTAAATTTGCCTGCGGTTATTTCAGCTGCAAAAGGCATGGCAGAACAACGTATTCCGAACATGAGAGGAATTATGGCAGCACGAACAAAGCCACTTAAAGTTGTTCCTGCTTACGCAACAGAAACGTTCACAGCGTTCACATCATTTGAAATGCCACCTGCAAAAACAGCGTGCAAAATGATTAACCCAGACAACATGGACGAATTGGTAAGTTTGTTACACAACGAGGCAAAAGTTATTTAATAAAACAAAAAGATTAAAAAAATGGCAACATTAGTATATATCAACGGCGAACACGCAGGAGCGAAAGCATCGCAGGAAGTAGTGACATACGCCAAAAAATTAGGTGGTGACGTTATCGTTGTAGCATCGGGAAATTCAGCTGATTTGGCGGCTTTAGGAACGTATGGTGCATCAAAAGTTTTAGTTGACGCAAACGTTTCAAGCGCAGACAGTAAGCAAGTAACGACATTGGTTGCAAAAGCAGTGGAAGCAACAGGCGCAACAACTGTAATTTTCTCGCACGATTTAGTGTCAAAAGCAGTAGCACCACGCCTTTCTGTTCGTTTGAAAGCAGCATTGGTTTCGGGAGCAGTAGCGTTACCTGAAGGCGATAAAATTAAAGTAAACGTATTTTCGGGAAAAGCTTTTGGCTTTGTAACCGCTAAAACAAATACACGCATTATTTCATTGTTGGCAAATTCTATCCAACCAGAAGCAACAGGAAGTGCTTGTGCAGTAGAAAATTTCGACAGTGGAGCAGGTTCAGCAATGGTTAAAATTGTGGACAGAAAATTCCCAGAGGGCGAAATTCCATTACCTGATGCAGAATTAGTTGTTTCGGCTGGTCGTGGTTTGAAAGGTCCTGAAAATTGGGGTATGGTAGAAGAGTTGGCAAAAGCGTTAAACGCCGCAACAGCTTGTTCACGCCCTGTAGCTGACATTGGCTGGAGACCTCATCACGAACACGTTGGACAAACAGGTTTAGCAATTCGTCCAAATCTTTATATCGCTATCGGTATTTCGGGAGCAATTCAGCATTTAGCAGGTGTAAACGGTTCAAAAACAATCGTTGTTATCAACACAGATGCAGAAGCTCCGTTCTTCAAAGCAGCAGACTACGGTGTCGTTGGTGACGCTTTTGAGGTTGTTCCGAAGTTAATCGAAGCTGTAAAGAAATTTAAAGGATAGTCTTTTGATAAAACGACTTTAGGACGTTAGGATATTATGACGTTATGACGAAAAGCTCTCAAATTTGAGAGCTTTTTTTATGTCGTTTATTTTTGGCGTGTAAAAGCATAAACCGTATAAATCCCCATTCCAACATAAAAATAAACAGCTGAATTACTGATGTTTAGCAGTTCTAACAAGCCCAAAACAACCAATAACACAATTCCTGCGAGATTGTTTCTAACATATTCGGAATTTAATTGTTTTACAGTTAGTTGTGTAAATTTTCCCAAGAGTACAAATTCTGTTTTGTAACTCATATATGCCGAAACAACGATTAACGGCAATAAAATATAACCTTGCGAAAATCCCATATCTTTGTAAAAGAAGAAGTTAATCATCTCTTGAGCGAAATTTGTCCCTTGAATTTTGTTGAATAAATACGTGTAACCCACAAAAATAATTCCCGATAAAATGAGTAGTGTTGCAAGCTGTTTGAATGGAATTTTAGTCGTTTGAACTGCTCGAAAAGCGTTTATCTTCTTGTATTTAAACCAAAATAAAACGTTGTAGGATAGCAAATCCAAAAACATAAACAAGAAGATGAAATACAAATTCCAACTCCAAAAGAAATAACCCAAAATCGGGATTGCGACTTCGCCTACGAGTAAAATGAGTTTATTTCGTTGGGTCATAGTTTTTAAAGTTCTTGATGAGAACTTCTTTTGTCAAGTCGTAATCGGGATTGTATTCCAAGGCTTTTTTGAACGCAATTAACGCCGTTTCTTTGTTGCCAATATCTAAATAACACATTCCTAATTGATGCCAACCTTTAACAAATTCTGGTTGAAGTGCCAAGGCTTTTTTATAATAGTAAACTGCGCTATCTGCTTGCATTTGATCGTATTGCTTGATATACGCTTGATTAAAATACGCTAAATGATACGTCGAGTCAACAGCTAACAAATTGCGGTAATCTTGCAAGGCAACATCTGAATTTTTCAACATTTGATTGCTGTACGCAACGCCGTAAAGTGCATCTGTTGAGCGGTTTTCTAACTGTACTGCGGTCGTAAAATATTCCAAAGCATGCTTGTAATCTTCACTTTCCGTGTAAAGCCAACCTAACTGCAAATAGCCGACAAAAAATTTCGCATCTTGTTGCACAGCTGTTTCAAACGAAGATTTTGCCAATTTCATGTTACCCATTTTGTAATACGTTCGACCTTTTACGGTGTACGCATCTCTGTATTTTGGGTCGATTTTTAACGCCTCGTTGACGTATTTAAACGTGTTTTCATAATCTTGAAAATAGCTGTAAGCCGTGGCGATGTCTAAAAAAGCCTCTTTATTCCCAGGTTCTTTTTTAATAATTTCTTTCAACTTCGCAATTCCTGTTTCGACCTCACTCGCATTTTTATCCATACGGTTAATCAACGCACTCGCATACAGTTGTTTGATGCGAATATCTTTCGGGTTCAAACGATAGGCTTTCGCTAAAACGGGCAGTGCCTCCTCGCCTCGATATTCTTGTAACAACTTCGCTCCGAACAACTTCAAATATTCCACATTTTCGGGTTCTTTGTTGACCAAGGAATCCAACTCTTCGGTTGTCATTTTATCCAAAGATTTGCTTTCTTCGACGGTTTTCTGTGTACACGCAAAAACCATAAAGGTCACTAAGAAAATCGAAATTATACGCATTGTTCTCAAATTTTTTCCCCAAATATACGGATTAATACAGAAAGCCGAACAGCCAATCCCATTTTTTGACTAAGTTTCAATACATTCGACTGAATAACAAGTTATGAGTACAGAGTTAAGAGTACAGACCTAAGACGGATTTAGTTTCCCCCGTTCACTTCGTGGCTGCCTTCGGCGGTGGAGGGGGATTACCTGCGGTGCTGTCTTTGGCGGTAAGGGGGAGGACTAACGAAATCTATTCAAAATCCCATTATATCATTAATCATCAAGCAAATACAAAATCCTCCCCCTTTTTCCCTGCGCTACCGCTTGGTCTTCAAAAGCTGTGCTTTTTCTCCTCCAAAGGGGGAAAGTTCACGTATCAGCTTTAAATTTCACTCTGCGACCTTTGCGGTTAAAATTTCAACTTTCCATTCCTTATATTTTAGTTAAAAAACACTCATTACTTGCCATTCGTAAAACGGATTAGGCTATTCGTAAAAACTTTGTTGTTTTTTAAAAAAGAAAAATACCTTTGAAAGGTAATTTAAAACAATAAATTTTATGAAACATTTTTTTAAAGAAAGCTAGTACAAATTGATGATTGGCACCTCTATGATGATTGCCTCTGTGGCATTTTTTATTCATACGGTTGCCCCAGCAAACGCAACGGATACCCCAACACAATCAAGAGTGCAAGAAGCAGTTAAAAACTTTCAAACGAGTACAGGTGCTAAAGTTGGGAAAATTCAGATGAGCGAAAGTGCATGCGTTTTTAATGGTAAATTAATGTATCATATCTTAGTTTGGGATACAGAAACGGACAAATCAAAAATATATGAATATAACCTTAACACAAAGCGTATGAGTTATGGGGGGCTTTACCTTCCTTCTAAACCACTTGATTAATCCGATATTAATAATAATAGTAAACCCGCTTGATGAGCGGGTTTTTTTTGTTTTTCGGCAGGGAATAAATTCCCTGCGATGGATATGAATCGTCCCGACGGGACTTACAAATGTTAATCAGTCCTATAAGGACGACCGATATTAATAGGTAGGGATTTTAATCTCTGCCGAAAAAAAGATAGGTTTAAAATCCGTGCGAATGACATCGGTCGTCTGGACTGGTACGTGTGATAATTCCACCACGTATCTGCACTTGAACGGTACAATTCATTAACGCCGTTCATCATTCATCTTTGTTGGGTTTTGCCTTGTGTCAAAAACATCGCTAATGATAATTTTATCATTTTCAACACGATAAATTATTTTATAATTTCCACTAACAATATAACGATGAGTTTGGTTTAGTTTTTCGAGAAAAAATTCAGTTTGCCCAATTTCAGTATGTTTAGAAAGACGGCGAGTTGATTTTAAAATTTCTTTCCGAATTTTATGCGCCACTTTTGAGTTAGCATATTCGGCGTAATAATCAAAAACAGCTTTTAGACTTTTTGTCGCAAAGTCCGTCCAAATTATTTTCATAACTACCAATTTTCGGACTCTTTTTCGATGTCGTCTTGCGATTTATAGTTGCCGTTTGCAAAATCTCTTTCCGAAGTTTCTATCCGCTTTATTAATTCCTCAACTGTAAAAGGCGAAAAATCAGCATTTTTCAATTGTGGACTTTTTTTAAAGATATAATTTTCTATCATTTCAAAAAATTTATCATCTTTAAGTTCAGCGATATATGTTATCAAATTTAATTTTCGTGCTTGTATATTCATAATGTCTAATCTTTACATTGTACCAAAAGTACGAATTAATTGACTTCGTTTCTCAAAACACTATAATTTTTTTAACTCGGTAGGGATTTTAATCCCTGCCGTATCTGCACTCTTAACTCTTAACACTCAACTCATCACTTGACAACCTGCACACCTCTCAAGCCCATGTCAACAGGATAATCGCCGTCGTTTGGATCAAAATAGCCGTCTTGGTCTTTGTCGAACCATTCAAAACTTTTGTTGACAGAAAATGATAGGGTCATTTCGATATTTGATTTTTCGTTGCCTGTAATGACTAAAGGCGTTGCCGTTCCACTTGCGTTGATAAACTGCCCTGTCACAATACATGAGCCTGCAGGAATAGGGCTTGTGGCAAATAACGGATTTACGACGGTTGTGCCTGCGGATTGCCCTTCGTAGGTATAATTTGTGCCGAGAATGTTTGTTTCAAATCCCCAATAACCTTGTAATTTATTGCTGTTAAGCGTTTTCGTTTCTTGTTTGATTTTATACGAAGAAATGTACGTGTTCCAACCTACAAACGATGCCAAACGACCTACGTTCATCATGCCTGCCGCTCGAAATTTAATGTCGTAATTTTGATACGTTACCGAAACTCGCAACCATTCGTAATTTCCTTTTGCAATATCTTTGAGTGGAATTTTTACAAATACTTCATTATTTCCTTTCACGACCGCTTTGCTAAAATCACAAGCGTTATCGCCACCTGCGGTTGTTTCAGCACCTCGATAAACGATTTTTCCTGCGCCAAGTGCAGTGTATTTTGTTTCTGCTAATTCAAGATAATGGGCGCTCAATCCTTGAAAAATAGGCGATTGAGCTGAATGTTCAGCAGGAATTGTTGCTGGTTGTCCCAAATTATCCAAACGTGGTTGCAAGGAGTCGAAATGAATTTTCACAATTAAATATGGTTCTTCCTCTAAAAAAGTACACGAGCCGTTATCTTTTTTAGCTTTTGAATTGTAATTCGTCGCCTGTGGGTCGGTGCAACCTTCTTTTTTACATGAAAAAACGAAAGGTAATACGAGCGCAATGCTCAAAAAAAAGTGTTTCATACTGTTATTTTGAAAACAAAGATGCGGAAGATTATTAAATAGACCATAACAAAAGTGTTTTACCACGCAGTAGCACCGCAGGTAAACATAGATTTTATTACACAAGTATTACATAGATTGTCTTCGACACCACGAAGTCGCACCGAAGGTAAAACACATATTAGTTACTCGAAATATCTACGTTTTGCCATAGGCGAACTATATCGGACTTTCTTTATCATCATAATTCTATGAAGAACTATGTTCCTATGTGGTTTAAAATGAACAAAACATATTCAAACAGAATTACCAAAATCGCCATTTTTTCAGGGCAAAGTTCGGTCTATATTCCTCAACAACTTCCGAAATCTGTCTGTCGGCTAATTTACGTTTAAAATGAAACGTCGATTTTTTGTGTTTAAATGCCAATTCA
This sequence comes from Crocinitomicaceae bacterium, assembly GCA_035445045.1. Taxonomy (GTDB): domain Bacteria; phylum Bacteroidota; class Bacteroidia; order Flavobacteriales_D; family Crocinitomicaceae; genus 40-80. The sequence goes on from DAOMPZ010000002.1 coordinate 16,379, forward strand.
TCTTCCGATATTGGAATTAAAAACAAGTAATTGATAACAATGTCTTCCGTTAGATAAAATGAATTGAAAACATCATGCATCAAGGTTGCCTCGTCAAAAAAGAAATGATTTTGCGTAACGTTTACCGAAATCGGTTGGGGCGGATTGCCGTTTGGAATGGTGTGTCCTGCGCCAAACCACGTTTGCTTTTCCAACATATAGTTGCCGAGCCACTCCAATTTTTCAATCGGCCATTGTTGTTCTTTATCGTTGATATTCCAATCATTTTCGACACAAACACACAATTCAATATGCTCTTTTCCTGCATATTTAGGTGAAACATCCATTTTGTATTGATACAAACCGTCTGTGCTGAAAACTTTGTATTTTTTTCCTCGAAACTCAAGGTCAAACAAAATAATATTAAAAGCGGTTTCTTCTTTTAAAATTTCAAAGGAAGATTGCGGAAAACGTTCTTTTAGACGGTCGAGAAATAACATATTACTTGCGATAAATATTCACGTTGCGAAGTTAGGGTAATATTTTTGTTTTAGGCAACTAAAATGTTAAAAGAGGATTTTTTACCTTGAATTTGATTCTTAAAATCATCAAAAAGTTTAGCTAAAATGCCAACTAATAAAATTTTTTACTAACTTAGCATCGCAAAGAAATGTAAATTAATGTCGAATAATTTTGTTTTTATAAACATATATTCTTTTCTTTGCAAGCTGAAATAATTAAAAACAAAGTAAATTATGTCTGATATTAAGTCAAAAGTTATTGCAATCATCGTTGATAAACTAGGAGTTGCAGAAAGTGAAGTTACGAATGAAGCAAGTTTTACAAATGATTTGGGAGCTGATTCTTTGGATACAGTTGAGTTAATCATGGAATTTGAAAAGGAATTTAACATTGCTATTCCTGACGATCAAGCTGAAACTATTCAAACAGTTGGAGACGCAGTTTCTTACATCGAGAAAAACGCGTAATCAATTCTACTGATTTTTTTACTTAAAAACTAAATTTATGGAATTAAAACGAGTTGTTGTCACAGGAATGGGTGCGCTTACCCCAATAGGTAATACACTACAAGAATACTGGAACGCACTTATTGAAGGGCGTAGCGGTGCAGACCTTATTAAGCAATTCGATTCTTCTAAATTTAAGACGCAGTTTGCGTGTGAAGTAAAAAATTTCAACGGAGAAGATTTCATTGAAAGAATTAGATCAATTTTCTCAATACGCCATGGTTTCAGCTACTGAAGCCATGGCTGATTCTCAATTAATGGAATCAAATCCCAATCTTGACCGCATCGGAGTAATCTGGGGTTCGGGAATTGGTGGTTTTAAAACATTTCAAGAAGAATGTCAAAACTTCTTTGCTGGGGACGGAACACCACGTTTCAACCCTTTCTTCATTCCAAAAATGATTTCGGACATCGCCGCAGGTCACATTTCTATTAAATATGGCTTACGTGGACCAAATTATGTAACCGTTTCGGCGTGTGCATCTTCAACAAATGCTATCATTGATGCGTTTAATCTTATTCGCTTAAACAAAGCTGATGCGATTGTTACAGGAGGTTCAGAGGCTGCCGTTAATGAAGGTGGAATTGGAGGTTTCAACGCTTTAAAAGCATTGTCAACACGTAACGACGACCCACAAACGGCATCTCGCCCATTTGATATGGATAGAGACGGTTTTGTTTTAGGCGAGGGTTCGGGAGCATTGATTTTGGAAGAGTTGGAACACGCCTTAAAAAGAGGTGCTAAAATTTATTGCGAGGTCGTTGGAGGCGGAATGTCGGGCGATGCGTATCACATTACTGCGCCACACCCAGACGGATTAGGTGCGATTAATGTTATGCACAATGCGCTTGAAGATGCCGAGATGAGCCCGAATGAAGTAGATTATATTAACGTTCACGGTACTTCTACACCGTTAGGAGATATTGCCGAAACGAAAGCTATTAAACAAGTATTTGGTCAACACGCTTACGATATTAATATTAGTTCGACCAAGTCAATGACAGGACATTTGTTAGGTGCAGCAGGAGCGATTGAGGCGATTGCGTGTGTCATGGCGGTAAAACACGATATTGTTCCGCCGACAATTAACCACTTTACAGATGATCCCGAAATTGATAACAAGCTGAATTTTACATTTAATAAAGCACAAAAACGCACTGTGAATGTGGCTTTATCCAATACATTTGGCTTTGGCGGACATAATACTTCCGTTATCGTAAAGAAATTCAAATCGTAAATTGATTTTCAAATTTTTAAAAGGCAATCGCAGTAAGTTAGGATCAGACGAACTTGAAATAAAAAAGTTCATCATCAAATCTTTTGGCTATCGCCCTTTGAATGTGAATTATTTTGTCGAGGCATTAACGCACAAATCGTTTTTACAGGCACAAGAAGATTACTCGATTATCCCAAACGAACGCCTTGAATTTTTAGGCGATGCCATTTTAGATTCGGTCGTGGCGGAATATCTGTTTCTTAAATTTGGCGATTACGAAGAAGGCTCGCTCACGCAAATCAAATCAAAAATTGTCAGTCGAAACACCTTGTCCGAAATTGGTGGCGCAATGGGTATTCGCAATTATTTGCGGTTCAACAAAAAACGGACGATGAACATTGCAGGTTTGGAGGGAAACTGCTTGGAGGCAATTGTCGGTGCAATTTATTTGGACGGCGGTTACACTGCTGTTAAACAGTCGATTATTAATTTTGTTTTTCGTTACCATTTGAATTTGACCAAATTAATGGAAGAAAAAATCGATTTTAAATCCGTGTTGTTGATTTGGTGTCAGAAAAAACACATTTCGTTGGACTTTGAAGTGCTACGAGAAGAGCGTGACAACAATGGTACTTGGCATTATGAAATTTTGGCGAACATCAACAATATCAGCTACGGAAAAGGAAAAGGAAACTCTAAAAAACAAGCCGAACAATTAGCAGCCAAAGAAACATTGATGTTGGTCGGAGAGTTAGGAAACTAAACAAAAATAACATGAACATACATTCCAAATTGCCACATGTTGGCACAACCATTTTTACGGTCATGTCTAAAATGGCAACGGATTACAACGCTATCAATATTTCGCAAGGTTTCCCAAACTTTCCTGTCGATACACGTTTGACAGACCTTTATCATGAAACTATTGGCGAAAATGTTCATCAATATGCGCCTATGGCAGGACACCCACTTTTGTTGGAAGAATTGCGCAAATTAACGCTAAAAAGCTACAACAGAGCGGTTGTTCCCGAAAAGGAATTGCTCGTAACCGCAGGCGCAACACAAGCGATTTACACGGCTATTCAAGCACTTATCGGCAAAGACGATGAAGTGATTGTGTTAGACCCGTCGTATGATTGCTACGAACCTGCGATAATTTTGGCAGGCGCAAAGGCTGTTCATGTCAATTTGAATGAAAATTTTCGCCCGAATTTTGCGGAAATAGAGGCGCATTTTTCGCCCAAAACAAAAATGTTAATCATCAACAATCCGCATAATCCGTCGGGGACAGTTTGGCGCAAAGAAGACATGGAGCAGCTCGTTGATTTGCTCGACAACTATCCGAATGTCATTTTGCTTTCTGATGAGGTTTACGAATATATTACCTTTGAAAACAGTCATTTATCTGCCAATTTATACAAAAAATTGAAAGCCAAAACGATTGTCGTTTCCTCTTTTGGCAAGACGTTTCACATTACAGGTTGGAAAATCGGTTATTTAATTGCGCCCGAAAACTTAATGCTCGAAATTAAAAAAGTACATCAGTTTTTGGTTTTTTGCGTGAACAGCGTGGCACAAGTGACCTTGGCAAAATATTTACAAGAAATAGACGTAACGCAGTTAGGTGCATTTTACCAACAAAAACGTGATTTCTTCCAAGGTTTGCTTAAAAATTCCCGATTGGAGTTATTTCCGTCCGAGGGTTCGTATTTCCAAACGGTTTCCTACAAAGCGATTTCCGATGAAAACGATAGCGATTTTACCAAGCGTTTAGTAACCGAATTTGGCGTGGCAACCATTCCATTTTCAGCGTTTTATGCCGATAATATAGACCGAAAATTAATCCGTTTGTGTTATGCCAAAGACGATGAAACCCTAACGCAAGCAGCGGAAAG
>DAOMPZ010000002.1:20507-52574 GCA_035445045.1 Crocinitomicaceae bacterium
TGGCGTCCGAGCGTGATCCCGCACTGAGCCTCGAAGATATAAACAACGGCTATGCAATTTTCTATCTACACTTCTACCAAAACACGTTTCCAAAAGATTTTTTTTGATTGGTTAAATTGGTTGATGATGTTATTTTTCTTTACTTCTCTCTTGTTAATTGGTAAATTTACGAACGATGAAGATAAAACACTATTACTCTTTGCGCTTGTTATTCTATACATATTTGCAATACTCTTTTTTATGTCATCAAAAGTGCCTTTACTTGGAAATTTAGACAAAAATTTGCTTTTTGAGAAAGACAAAATTATAATTGCAGATAGAGAAATTCCATTTGATAGTATCCAAAAAATCGAAATTCACAACGATGATTTTGATGGACAACGAATCCATAGTGGTCGAATTATATTTGATTTCGGTCTTTCAAACGGAACAGGTAATAGCTTATTTCTCAAATACAAAGACGGCACAGAGAAAAAAGTTTACTTTTATCAAAAAGAAAAAGACGAGATGAACCAAATGGAAACGCTTTTAGTTCATTATCATCAAGTTGGCATTCTTCATTTTTTAAAATTAATTGTCATTTTACGCATTGACGATTACGATGAAATTCAACAGTTTAAGCAAAAATATGAGTTGGGAGGTGCTTGAACTCGGCAAGGGTTAAAACCGCTTGCCTATTGATGTCGGCAGGGATTGAAATCCCCGCCTATTGACATAGGTCGTCCCGATGGGACTTACTCGTGTGATAATTACGTCACACATCTTCACTCATCACTCTGTACTCTTAACTTTATTAAACCGATAACTCACACTAAAATAGATATTTCGCCCTTTTCTCGGAATGTTGTTCCAATCCGAATAAGTCGCATAATAGACATCGGTAATGTTTTCCACACCACAGCGCAACTGCAAGGTTTGGTCTTTAAATTCAAAAAGATAACCTGCTGAAAAATTTAATGTTGCAAAAGCTGATTTGCCTGTTTCGCCGTAATCGGGACTGTACGCATATTGTTTTGCCGAGCCGTTTGTGGAAAGCTCAAAATCTGCTTGTTTTATGAAATAGGACACGCTAAATCGGTAGCTGAACGGTCGCATTAAAGGTAGATTTTTTCCGTCAAAACCTTGTCCTGCGTTATACGTGAAAACAGCTTGCGTTTTGAGTGAATTTATCGGTCGGTAGTCGAGGATTAAATCACTTGAAAGTAAATTGGCAAATTTCAACGCTTGATACTCTTTAATGCCCGATGCGCCTATTGTCATGGGGTAGTAATTTGCTTGCGGAACGCCGATGATGTAGTCTAAAATGTGAAAATAATTCGCAGAAACGCCTACTTTAAAACGCTTGTAACGGTAGCTTAACCCAACATTGCTTTCGATTGATTTTTCGTTTTTTAAATGTGGATTTCCGATGTAATCAAAACGGTCAAAACTGTTGAATAAATAAAAACCGTAAGCCTCAGAAATGGACGGCGCACGCTCACCATAACCTGCTCCGAGAGTCAATTCAAAACCATTTTTCAAGAATTTATAATCTACTTGACCGCTGTACAAAAACCTGTTTTTCGTAGCTTGAACATTCGGGTGGAAAACTTTCAAGCTGTTTAAACCAAACTCACTTAAAACTTTATTTTGATGAAAACCTGCTGTCAATGAATAATTTAAAATGTGATTGGAATTAAATTTAATTCTATCGTTAGCCGTAATTCCCGAATAAATCGTCTGAACGTCTGGCCATGTGTACATAAACATAAGCGGTTGGCTTTGGTCGTTTGGATACATCGTCATTTCGGCTTTTGAACGGTTGTTATACGCTGTTAAATGTAACTGAACACGGTGTTTGTTTTTGCTTACGCTTGTCAATTTGGAATAAACGCCATACGTTGAAGACCAACCTGGCATATCCATGTGTATCGGAACGGCAGGGCGTTTGGTGTCGTCCATCACGTGCCGAACGTTGTTGTAATAAATTTTTGTGTCCCATTCAGCGATAAATGTACCCAAATTGTACGCAATATGTTGTACGTTACCAATCTGCGCACGTGCCAACGAAACGTCCATGGGTAATGCAGGATAACCGACATTTTGTGCCTCGTCAAAGATAAATGAACCGATAAGCGTATTTTTTTCGTTTAATTTCACGCCTAAATTCGCCGAAGCATTGTACTTTCTAAACTGCGAAAAGGCAACCACACGATTGCCACCAGCTTTGTAATTAGCGGCATCACGGAACATAAAACTCATGTCTGCAAAAAAGCGGTTGCCCGAATATTTCAGTTTTGTTCCCGTTGAAAATAATCTGCCATTCGACTCAATTCCTGCATCAACGCCACCGCTCCACCCTTGATGACAAAAATCATGTTTGGAACGCACCATATTCAACGAACCGCCAATGGTTGCGCCTGCAAATGCGCCACTTTGACCACTCGAAACGTTTACTTCTTCCAAATTGGAAATATCCACATACGACGTGACAGGATCCATTTTGTCGGTACACGCTCCAAAAATGTGCATTCCGTCAATCGTGACATTTAATCGCTCGGAAGTCATGTTGTTTATCATTGGTTCGTTGCCGTAATTCCCTCGTTTGATGAGCGTTACTTTCAAGGAATTTTCCAAATAGTCGTCCAAGGAAGACAAGGCTTTGAACTGCTTTGTGAGTTTCGCTGTTGCTTTGGAAATAATAATCACTTCGTCCAGTTCCGTTTGTTCGGGAATGGTGTCGGGTTCGGTTTGCGCCCACATATTCGTTGCGATAACGCTAAACAAAATACTATATAAAATGCTTATTCTCATGGCACAAAAAATTAAAAGGCGATGTCCAAAAAGTCAGACATTCTCGTTTTGATATTAAGATGTTCAAAAATGGATGAAATGCAAGGCGTTGAAAATGAAGTAAAAGGAGTGTACAAGCGTACATGACTTTTGCTGATATTTGATAACAACGCAGCAGTTCGCCACTTTTTGGATATCGCCTTTTTTTTAAACTAAAGATTTATATCCAAGTACAAACTACTTCCTGTTTCGCCGTCAACAGCTTCGCCTTTCAGCACTTCGTCCGCATTGTTTTTGACGATAAAATTCAGTCGCCACATTCCTGTCATCGTCAGCGATAATTTTCCGTGATAGAAATCGTCCGTTGAACTGTAAACAGGATTAACATTGTTTGGCGAAGAATGATTGCCCATATCTGGCATTCGTGGGTCAACGGCAATGCTGTAATTTTTCACAATCGGAAAGGACATCATGTTTTCCATTTGGAACAAGCCGAAAACCATATCATTCTGTGTTACAGCAGGTTTTTGCGGTTCAATCAACGCTAAAATGTATTTTTTTGAATCAGAGCCTGTAAACGAAACTACATTTTTGTTGGTACTGTTCGGAACAGAAATTTGTGATGTTACCGAGCCATTTCCGCCATCAACGGTGTAATTAACGGTCAATTTCCAATGTTCATCGGCATTTTCGGGCATTTGGAAAACCAAGTAACCGCTGTAAAGTGTCAATTTATTGGCTACTAATTTAATATCCGACTTTGGACAAGCGTGTGCCATAGACATCATTTCCATAAGTGGCGACCAACTGAACGTTACATTTTGTTTGTAATTTCCTGTTGCTTTGTCTTTTAAGCACAAATAAACAGCGTTATAACCCAATTGAAATTTACCTGTTTTCGTGTAGATTTCAACGGTATAAGCATCATCGCTTATTTCTTGAACTTTGGTCAATCCTTCTGTTTCTACAACAGGGTTTGGTGCAGGTTGTTCGGGTTTGCATGAAACTAAAATCACGCTTAGTGCGGCAAGTGCCACGAATATTATCTTTTTCATCTTGTTAAATTTTTAAGTGTACGAAATCATTACTCGTTTGGTTGATTTCGAGAAATTTTTAATTAATGGAGTTGTTTAACCGCAAAGAAGCAAAGAATGCGCAAAGGTCGCAAAGAAAGTTTAGCGGTTAAAATTTTAAAATTAAACTCCTAAAATCGGCGGATGAAAAAGATTTTGCGTGTAGTCAAATGAATACGTGTTGACCCATTTTTTTAAATTTAATTTCTCAGGGGCAATCGTAAGTTTTTCAAAGTGAAAAGACGTGATTTTTTCGCAGAACAAAACGCTTGTTTCCATAAAATTCAATTTATGCGATGAAGAGCGATTGTCTTCGGTGTTATTTTTATCAATGGATTTTTTCAAGTAACATTTTCCGTCGCAATGTGCGGTTGGTTCGTCCTTATTTTCGCACAAAACTTTGGAAATATAATCGTAATTGAGCGCATACTCAACAAACGGAGCGAGTGGTTTTACGAACACCGTTGCAACGATTAATATAAGTAATGCGTGTTTCATGCCACAATATTACTACATTTTTTGCGACAAAAACATGATAAATGTCAGTTTTTGATTTTTATTAAATATTGAGACATTAGGACTTTATGATATTAAGACGTTATGACAGTCGTAACGTCCTAAAATCCTAATGTCTTAAAGTCCAAAAAATCACTTCGTCAACGCATATTTTCTGCCCAAATAGTCAAAAGGGACAACGACGTTTAGGAACATTTCCGCTTTAGACGTGGAATCAATACCGAATGAAAACGTAGCGTTGTCAAACAATACTTTTCCTGAACTTTTAATTTGCATCGTATCTACTTTGGGCAACCTGCCTGTGTAAATGTAAAAAACTTCTGAATTAGTAAATAATTTGACAGGTGGCGACATCAAAAAGAAATAATCATCGTTGTTTTTTCGCAGATAACCTTTTGCAAATAATTTATTAACAAACGTTTGATAATCAGGTGTTGTAGTCATAAAACAACTGAACACTTCTCGGTCAACCCATTGTGATTTAGTCACCTCTACGGAATTAAAATCAGCATCAAATTCCGTTTCAACAAAGGTTTCTTTGACTTTCATTTTTCCACCAACACTCGCCGACAAATCGCCATTCCAACCTTGTATAAAATCGTTTAGCGGAAAACTTATTTTACGTGCATATTTGTTTAAAAATGTATAAATAAAATGATGTTTTAATACTTTTAAACTGTCTGTGTCCAAATGTAGATTAACGTAATGTTTGGCGTTTTCGGTATTGGCGGTCAAATTCAATCCGCCTTTTTTGAGTTGTATTGGGAAATATTCTTTGTCAGCGACTATTGTTTTGACATACAGGCTGTTAGAATCAACAGAAATTGACGCAGACGCATAATGAAGACGTTCTTTTACTAACTCTTTCGGTCTGAAATACAGCGTTATACGGTCGTTTTTTAAATGGTCGTTTTCCAAAAAATCTTTCCAACATTGTTTTCGGGACGTGTGGTCAGCGTATTTTACCTGCAAATAATGCTTGATAAAGTGATTGCCTCGATAGACAAAAAACCAATTCCGCTCGTAGCAAAAATAGGTATTAAATTCGTTGAATTTGTAAATAATATTGCCATTGACAATCGTGTCTTGAATGTCAAACAAAGATTTCAAGCGCGTGACGGCTTTCGGTACTTTGGAACTGTCGCTCACACTGATTAATGCGCCCCATTCTTCGTTTTCCGTTTGGTAAAAATAAACGGGTTTTTGCAGGTCAATTCCCGACGTTTTCGTTTGTGAAAGAATAAAATCCGAGGCGATAAAATCACGATATTTGACTTTATTTTTAAACAAAAGCGGTTTGAGTTCGTCCACAAAATCGACTACATTTATTCTGCCCAACATGGGCGCATCAGGCAAGCGGTCTTCGATTTTCGGAAAAGGTTTTTCGTGGAACAGATAAAAGCGTGACATGAAAAAACCGCCAATCAATCCTGCTAACAAGAGTATAAACAAAAACCTATTTTTCATGCGTGTTACTTAGTAAGCGTGTACAGCGAATTAACAAGGTCTAACAGATACTTTCCATTGTTTTCAATATCTTCATTTAACGTATAAGTCAACTGAAAACGAGCGTCTTTTGGACTGATTTTTTTGGTTTTAAATTCTATATTTCCTGTTTTGTCAATCAGCGTTCCGATGATTTCATTTTGCTTTTCAGACAACAATTCACGAGGTAATTTTTTAATCGTCTGGTCTAAATTTACATTGATATATGTAAATTTACTTTTCTTCGCTTTGCTGATTTTAATTTGCTCGCTTTTCGCATAACCATCTATATGTGTCGTGAATAAATTTTCGTCAACAGAGATAATCAACACGTCTTTTACAACGGCAAAATATACAGGAACGGTGTTCAAAAAAGCATTTTTAACTTCGTAATAATTGTCGTGTTTGATAATATCAGGTTGTACTTTTGACATCAAGCGTGCCACACGTGCAATAAATTCTGGTTTTTCAGATTTTAGTCCAATTGTGATATTCGGAACATCTTGATCTTCTTCAGTTTCCGTTTCGGAATATTCAAACGTTTCTTCGTCATACTGGTAGTCGATGTGCGAAACTTTAATCTTTTTGTAGCCATTCAACGAGCCAAACATACTGCCTTGATACACACTAAAAATATTGTCAATATCCACAAATTCATTGATTAATTCTGCCAACAAAACATTTGATATAATTTTTTCATTGTTCTCTTTCTCGATAATTTTCATGATAACATCAAACGAAGTTTGATAGGCTTTTTTGAGGTTGATGTTGTACGTAAAATATGCCAAGGCATCTTTGTGAATGTATTTTTGAAACGAACTATTAAACGGAGTTTTCGCAATATTTGAATAAATTTTGCCTAATTCACGGTTGTATTTCGAGTAAATATCCACTACAATTTCATTTTTGACAATATTCAATTCGCCTGTGATAACGTTATTTTCGTATAAAATTTGCGCATCGGAAAAGAGTGACGGAAAAATATTTTGAAACTGCCAAATACCTTTGCTGTTGGTCAAATTTCGGGAATTATCTAAGTAAAAAACAGCATCAACCGTTTTGGACAATTGGTTTCTGTAATCTTCGTAATCGGTGTGTAAGGAAATTTTGTCGATAAACAATTCCGTCGAAATTTTACGGATAAACAATTGACCATACTCAAAGGAAATGCTATCTCGGAGTTCCCAATAATTTTTGTTGATGTCGTCAAGCGATTCTTCAGCAGAAGTAAGCTCTAAGTCATCAGAAAAAGTAGTGTCAATTTCCTCCACAACATCGGCTGCTTCATAATCATCTTCATACGTTTCGTAATTGTATAAACCATCATATTCGCCAGGAATGTAAAAGCCATAACCGCCTTCTATCCAAATTGAATCGGCAATACTTGTGACCAATTTTACACTTGGTTCAACACGAATAATCAACGCTGAACTTCCTTGGATAAACAGATAATTGATGTCGTTGCGGTAAATTTTCACATCGGGAATGTGTGATGTGATTTCATCGAAATTATCAAAAACTTTTAAAATTTCGGTAGCTTTAGACACGCCAAACGTAAAGCCTGAAATCTGATATTCATGCGTTTCTCCAAAAAAAGCATTGATACGTTGGTCGAAGTCAAACCCTGCATCTTTAATCGTTTTGTTGTTGGTCGAGCCGTTAAATAATTCCGACTGAACTTCTTCCATAAACTCGTATTGCACCAAGTCGTCCATGGAAATTTTCTTCAACAAATTTACGTTGTTGATGCTGAAAACTGTTGCGGCATCTCGTGGAATCAACATTTCGGATTTTTGAGCAAAAACCGCTATTGAAAAGAAACTAATCGCAAAAAAAGATAAATACCGCATTTTTAAAGAAATTTGAAAAAACAATTCGAAAGTACAAATATTATACGTTTCTCCCTGTTAAAAAGTGAAATTTTAAAAAAGTTTTGAGTATTGGAGGGTTGAAAAAGAATAATAAACACTACCCTTTTCAAAAAGCATTACGCATAATACGGCGAAATCATCAGATACACAACCACACCGCTTACAGCAACGTACAGCCATAAAGGAAATGTAATTTTGGCTAATTTTCTGTGTTTTGTGACATTACCCGACCAACCGTGTAAATAGGTAAACAAAATGAACGGAACGATAATCGTACTTAATAAGATATGTGTGATTAAGATAACAAAATAAACCGTTCGCATGATACCTTCACCGCCATAAACGGTGGATTCAGCCGTTATGTGATACGCTACGTAACATGCTAAAAAGATGAGCGACAAAACCATACATACTTGAATGAGTCGTTGGTGTAATTTTACGTTTTTATTTTTAATAGCAATCAAAGCAAAAATCAAAAGAATAGCTGTCAAACCATTAATCGTTGCATAAATAGGTGGTAAAAAAGTTAGCGGTTCAACATTTTCGAGTTTTACTCGGAACAAAACCGCCACCACCAACGGAATAGCAATTGATGCAATAATGATAAGCGTGCGTAATCGCTTAATTTTTTGAGGGGTAATTGTACTCATGTTTTAATAATTTACGTATATCGTTTTCTAAAACTTGAACTTTATCGGGTTGCGTTCCCTCATAAAATCCTCTGACATAGCCTTCTTTGTCCACCAAAACGAACTTGTCATCGTGTAAAAAATCTTCTTCGGGATTGTCACTTCGTTGCACGCCAACATAGAAATAATCAAATGCCAAACCGTACGTTTCCTGCTCGTCGCCTGTCAAAAAAGACCAATTTTTGGCGGTAATTCCCATTGTCTTAATGTATTCTCGAAAACGACTTGGACTATCTCTTTTGGGGTCAATGGAAAAACTGACAAATTGAATTTGGCTTTCCAAATCTTTCGTGTTTTCCGTCAATTTTTTCATGTTCGCCGTCATCGTTGGGCAAATGGTCGGGCAATGCGTAAACATAAAATCTACGATTAATAATTTACCTTTAAAATCTTCTTTTTTGACCCAAACCGAATCTTGATTTAAAAATTTAAACGACGGCACTTTCGGGTAAACCGTGTCAGCAACTTCTTTTCCATTGACGGTTTTATACTCAATGTCATAATGTCCTAAAATAGGCAAAATACGCTCTTTTTTAGTTTCCATACACGCCGAAATCGCTAAGAAAACAAAACTTAAAAGAAATAAAATACGCATAATTTTTTTAGTTTAGAATAGCTGCAATACCAGGCAATTCAATTCCCTCCAAATATTCTAACATTGCTCCGCCACCTGTTGAAACGTAACTTACTTTGTCTGCTAATTTAAACTGATTGATCGCCGCAACGGAGTCGCCACCACCGATAAGCGAAAAAGCACCGTTTGCAGTTGCGTCAACAATCGCATTGGCTACGTCTAACGTTCCTTGTTGGAAGTTTTCCATTTCAAAAACGCCCATTGGTCCATTCCAAAGGATAACTTTAGAATTTAACAATACTTCACGGCAAACCGCAGACGTTTTTTCAGCTGTATCCAAGCCCATCCAGCCGTCAGGAATAGCGTTAATATCAACCGTTTGACGGTTTGCGTTATTATCAAATTTGTCGGCAATAACCGTATCTGTAGGAATGACAACATTCACGTTATTCTCCTTTGCTTTTTGCAAAATCTCACGTGCCGTTTCCAAATAATCGTCTTCCACCAAGGAATTTCCAACTTTTCCGCCCAACGCTTTGACAAACGTATAAGCCATTCCACCGCCAACGATTAAATTGTCCACACGTGAAAGCAAACGCTCAATAATCGTAATTTTTGACGAAACTTTTGCACCACCAACAATTGCCGTCACAGGTTTATCTTTGGCATTCAATACTTTATCGACATTTTCGATTTCTTTTTCCAACAAATAGCCGAACATTTTGTCATTTGGAAAGAATTTTGCAACGATTGTCGTACTTGCGTGCGCTCTGTGTGCTGTTCCAAAAGCATCGTTCACATAGACATCGCCATGTTTTGCCAATTCTTCTGCAAAAGCGGTTGTTCCCTCGGTTTCTTGTTTGTAAAAACGTAAATTTTCTAACAATAAAACTTCGCCTGCTTGTAAAGATTGGCTCATTTCCAACGCCTCTTTTCCGATACAATCTGTTGCAAATTTTACCTCACGACCTAAAAGTTCAGAAACTCTTGAAACGATGTGTTGCAACGAATATTTGTTTTCAAAACCTTGTTTCGGGCGACCCAAATGCGACATTAAAACCACACTGCCGCCTTTGCCCAAAATGTGTTTAATGGTTGGTAACGCTGCACGAATACGTGTGTCGTCCGTTACTTCCAAGGTTTCTTTATTTAATGGAACGTTGAAATCAACGCGAATTAACGCTCTTTTTCCACTGAAATCGTAGGTGTCAATTTTATACATAATTACTTTACAAATTTATATTTGAATATACAATAAATAGCTCGAAAGCCGTCTTTCCAACCAATCTTTTTACCTTCTTCATACGTTCTGCCGTAATACGAAATACCGACTTCGTAAATCCGTATTTTCGGAACACGTGCCAATTTTGCCGTAATTTCGGGTTCAATTCCAAAGCGATTTTCCGTAATCGTAATATTTTTCGCAATGGACGAACGCATTAATTTGTAACACGTTTCCATGTCGGATAAGTTTAAATTGGTCATCATGTTGGAAAGGAACGTCAAAAATTTATTTCCGATAGAATGCCAAAAAAACAAGATACGGTGTGGGTGATGCCCGACAAAACGCGAGCCGTAAACAACATCGGCATTGTCCATTAACACGGGTTTGATTAACAAATTATATTCCGCAGGGTCGTATTCCAAATCAGCATCTTGAATGATTAAATAATCACCCGAACATTCTTTAATTGCCCGATTAATTGCTGCGCCTTTCCCTTGATTTTTTGGTTGCGAAAACAACTGAATTGGCATATCGGGATTATTTCGCATATACATTTCAATCCGTTCAACCGTGTCGTCTTTCGAACAATCGTTTACGATAATGATTTCTTTTTCAATACCATTAGGAAGTTGAACTGCCTTAATTCTATCCAAAATAAGATGAATCGTCGGCCCTTCGTTATAGGCAGGAATTAATATAGAAAGTTTGTTAATGCTCATGCGTTACCTCTTAATTATAGGATGAAATGATTTCGTTGATAAATGAATATCCGTTATTTCAACCTTATTTTCAATTTTATCTGGGTTCCAAAAATACAACTTTACAAAGTCATTTTGCGTGACAGGAATTTTTATTTTTATTTTTTCTTGCTGTTTGAGCAATGTACTTGTCCAAGTTTGGTTATTATTTATGTCGCACACTAAAAATCCACCTTCATTTGTTGCTTGAAATTCTACTTCCATAAATGAAGTGTTTGTATTGATTTTTTGCTCAAGAACACCTACAAAAGTATCTTTTGGGCGCATTTTAAAGTTTGTTTTTTCTAACGTCACTTTGTGATTTTCTTGTTCAACAACTTTCTGTTGTTTTTCGATGGGGATTTTTTGATAAATTCTGACATTCCATTTTTCGCCATGATAGCTTTCGCCTGGTTGAGATGGGAAAAATTCATTTACAAGCACCATTTCTTTATTTTGAGCTAACACAGCTAGTGGTAATCTCACTTCTACTGGACCAAAATGGCTATCTCGGACTACAAAATCACCATATTGTAAAGCTAAAAAATCTTCTTCATTTCCACGAAAATTGCCTTCTTTGTAAACAGCATCTGATAAAAACTTAT
This sequence comes from Crocinitomicaceae bacterium, assembly GCA_035445045.1. Lineage (GTDB taxonomy): Bacteria > Bacteroidota > Bacteroidia > Flavobacteriales_D > Crocinitomicaceae > 40-80. Next base: position 32,055 of record DAOMPZ010000002.1, read on the forward strand.
TCACTCCTACGCTATATGCGAACAAAGGGTGAAAATAAAATACGTGTGCGTTCAAGGGTTTGTTTTCTTTAATGTAGTTTGCCGCTTGAATAACACTTCTGTCTAATCCTAAGTTTTTAGACGTACGATAAATGGTGTTATTATATAAAAAAGCTACCATAATAAAAAGAATAACAAATGAAATTTTAGGTGTTTTATGTTCAAAGTTTAATTGTTGGATTAGATATAAACAGGCGATAATAAGTATGGGCAAACCTATTGTTGCAACACGTGTTAAACCCAACGAACCTTTTAGTCCATAAGCCCAAAAAAAGGCATGAACCAATACAATTCCAAAAAATGCAGAAAACCCAAAAAATAAAAAATCAAGTCTTAACTGAAAAAATCGTTTTTTGATAATTGCAAACACTATTGAAACCAAGGCTGAAACAAGTATAGCTAATCCAGGGTAACCGAGGTACGTCGTTTTAAGTTTCCAAAAATGAGCCCAATTTCCTTTTCCATAAGATGACTCACTCGGATAAGGGTCATTGTGGAAATACCACAAAAAATCACCTAAAGCAATCCAGCCAATTAGTGCATAAATAAGAAATCCTGACAAAAGAAACGGAATTATTTTAAATTGTTTATTATACAACAGAACAATCAAACCTAAAATAATTATTAATTGTCCCTCACTTCGGCAAAATGGTAAAAATGAAATACCGATTGCCATCAAAAGCCAATTTTTCTTTATCAAAAAATAGCCACTTAATGCAATCATAAATCCTGCTAATACTTCCGTTAATCCGCTTAAAATATTAACGCTATAATCATACGAATAAATAAGTACTAATGGAAATATTGCTTGTAAGAGAACCGATACTTTTAATTCTTTGAGGCTCAAAAACCCGATGATTGAAGTCAGAATAAAAATTAAAAGATTAAAGACGATAATTCCTTTATAACCAAACCATGTGAAAGAACTCGTTAAAAGCGTAAAAAAAGGTTTTCCCCAATGGTCTAAATACATCAAGGGATTTTTTAATGCGGCATTTGCAATAAAATAATGCGTTAGTCCATCGCCTGTATCTATGGGAATTTCAATGCGTAAAATCTGCTTAATTAAAAAGATAACACAGCTAACAAGGACGAGCCAAGGAAGATAAATTACGATTTTCTTCATGCGATGAAACGAACTAACAGCGTCGTTAAATTGTTAATCAATCTTCATTTCGGGAATATCGCCTTCGACAACTAATTCGCCTTCGGTTTTTGCAATAATTTCTTCTACAGAAACACCTGGCGCACGTTCCAACAAATGAAATTTTCCGTCTTTGATTTCAAGAACAGCTAACTCCGTTACAATTTTCTTCACGCAGTTTACGCCTGTTAACGGCAAGGTACATTCTTTTAAAATTTTACTTTCTCCTGCTTTATTAGTGTGCATCATCGCTACGATAATATTTTCAGCAGATGCAACCAAATCCATTGCACCGCCCATTCCTTTGACCATTTTCCCTGGGATTTTCCAGCTGGCGATGTCTCCATTTTGCGAAACCTCCATTGCGCCCAAAACGGTTAATTGTACGTGTTGCCCTCGAATCATCGCAAACGATGTCGCCGAATCAAAAAATACAGCACCTTCTTTAACCGTAATCGTTTGTTTACCTGCATTGATATAATCTGCATCTTCTTCGCCCTCAAACGGAAAAGCGTCCATGCCTAAAATTCCATTCTCCGATTGAAATTCGACTTCAATACCTTTGGGGATATAGTTTGCAACTAAGGTCGGAATCCCGATTCCTAAGTTCACATACCAACCATTTTGTAATTCTTGAGCGATACGTTTCGCAATGCCGTTTTTATCTAATGCCATGATAATTCTTTTTAAACACCCCAAAAGTAAGCTAAACAGAATGAATAATCAAATTTTTTTCGTTGAGTTGTCTATATTTTACAAACTAAACTTAATTTTGAACGTTATATATACAAAACAAACAGCATGAAAAAAAGTTTCCTCGTAATAATTGGTATTTTATTTCTTACGGATTTTAGCGTTTTAGCTCAAATTCAATCGGGACAAGTTGTTAAACCAACGGAAGAAAACAAACCTGTCGTCAAAGAAAAAAAGCCGAAAAAAGAAAAAAAATACACCTTGAACGATAGCGATTCTACGGATAAATCATATTTTTCACTTGGTGGCGGCTTGTTTTGGTCGCAACCGCTTTTAAAGGAAACGAACACTTTGTTTAGCAAGCCTTTAGGTTTAGAAAAAGACGAAAAAGGAATGATTACGCCTTATGTAGGTATCAATTACAAAGTTGGTGTTGGAAAGGGGTTTTTCTTGAATTTCGGCATAGATTATTTTCAAACAGGCGAGCGTTTTAGTTGGAAATCAACGACAACAGATTCTTCACTTACCTACAAAAAAACGTATCAAAGTATTTCTATTCCGCTGGGTGTTACCTACATTTATGGTAAAAAAATTCAGTTTATCGGCGGACTTGGTTTTGCACCTAATTTGACATTTGGTTCGCATAAAAATAGCACGGCTGTTACCGAAAAAAAAGCAGAAAATACACGCAAAGAAGCATTGAGAAGTTCCGTAAATGACTTCAATATTGCAACCTATTTGCAAGCAGGAATTCAGGTTAAAATTGCACGTGGTTTTTATTTCTATATGCTACCCGAATTTCGCTATTCGCTTTTGAATACACTCAATAAGCAAGCTCCACACGCTCGAAAATACTGGGTTTTTGGTGGGCAAATTGGGTTTTCTCTTGGATTTTAGTTTGGACTAGGACTTCGATGTTATGACCTGTCGTAATGCCTTTTCAAAAAAATTACGGTTAAACAGGTTTCTTTGCAACTTTTGATTAATTTTATCGGTCTGCATAGAGCCAAAAACACCAAAATATGAATCATAAGCTAAAAAGTTTAGTTTACCTATTACCGCTATTTATCCTTTTTTCATCGACTGCGTTGCGTGCGCAATTAGCTGTTTCGACAGGATTAACCCCAACACAATATGTACAGCAACTCGTTGGTGCAGGTGTGACTGTCGGTAATGTAACTTTTGTAGGAGCAAACGGAACAAGTTCAGGAACAGCTCATTCTACGCAGAATGGTAATTATGAATTTGACGTTCCAATTTATCAAATAGGAACATTTTCAAACGGAAACAGTACCAATGCAGGTATGAATGACGGTATCATTTTATCGTCAGGAACAGTACAAGACGCAGGATTTAACGCTTCTTTTTTCGCAAACAGCTATGTCAATTCAAATGTTAATAATGATGCTGATTTAAAAACACTCGGTGGAAAAAACACGTATGACAAAGCGATTTTGGAATTCGACTTTATCCCAACAGGAACCTCAATTAGTTTTGATTACGTATTTGCTTCCGAAGAATATCCTAACTGGGTCGGACAATCGTATAATGATGCTTTTGGTTTCTTTTTAAGTGGACCAGGTATTTCGGGAACATATTCCAACAACTCCATCAACATCGCTTTATTGCCAAGTTCTTCCACGCCTGTCTCAATTAACAGTATCAACAATGGTTCTGGCGATTGCCAACCTATTTTTGGTTCAGGAGGAAACACTCCTCCAAGTGGCCCATGTACAAATTGTCAATATTATGTAAGTAATTGTGGCGGTACGGGATTTTGTTATGGTGGTTTCACCAAAGTTTTACAAGCACAATATAACAATTTGCAATGTGGGCAAACCTATCACATCAAGATTGCCATTGCTGATTTAGGTGATGCGAATTGGGATTCAGCCATTTTATTAAAGAAAAACAGTTTGAACAGCCCTACGATTGACATTTCGACCAACCCCAGCAATGCAATCGTTTGTCAAGGTAGTTCGATTGATATTACAGCACAAATGCAAAACTCAAGTGGCGGAACATATACGTGGTCAACAGGGCAAACGGGACAAACGATAACTGTCACACCGTCATCAAACCAAGATTATATTGTTACTTATACGTATAGTGGTTGCTCGGTTAAAGATACCGTTCATGTCATTGTCGATAACTGTAACGGCTGTACACCTCCAAACTTGAATATTCAACCTTTATCAGCTTGTTCGCCTAATTCGGTTGACTTGAACAATGCCATTGGAACAAGTTCGGCTACTGCCACAAAAACGTATTACAACTCGCAAGCTGATGCTAACAATGCAACCAATCCAATTGGAAATACCGTCACAACAAGCGGTTCATATTGGCTTAGAGCCGAAAATCCGTCTGATGCAACGTGTTTTAATGTGTATGAAATCCAAGTGACAGTTTCATCTCCAACTTATACCGCTGCGATTGTTGGCGAAAATTGTGGCGACAAAGACGGTTCAATTACACTAACAGCTAACGGAGGAATAACGCCTTACTCCTATTCAATTGACAATGGAACAACAACACAAAACAACGGTGTGTTTAATGGGTTGTCAGCAGGTTCATACAACGTTATTATCACAGATAGCATTGGCTGTTCAGCAACAGGAATTGACGTTGTTCCGAATATCGGAGGGCCGAATATTACGCAAACCACACCTGTCAATCCGTCTTGTCAAGGCACGTGTGACGGTTCGATAACACTTTCTGTTTCAGGAGGAAATACACCATACACATACGAATGGTACGATGCAAATAACACACAGATTGGTACAAATTCCGACAATATCACGAATTTATGTGCAGGAAGTTACACCGTCATTGTGAAAGACAATAATTGTAGTATCAGTACAACGGTAGTTTTAACGACAACAACATTAAGCGATCCTACGTTTACATTGACTAATTACTGTGAGGGCAAACCAAACAGCGCAACGAATATCGCCTCAACAGGTGGAACGTTTGAATTTTCGCCAGCGGTCAGTGACGGTGCGACAATCAACTCTGCAACGGGCGAAATTACAAATGGCGTTGGTGGAACGACTTACACCGTACAATACACCACTTCGGGAGCTTGTTCACAATCTTCGACACAACAAGTAACAGTCGTTAAAAACCCAACCGCAGATTTTACAGCAAACCCAATGCAAGCCGATTTGAGCAATACAAACGTTACGTTTAGCAATTCATCACAAAACGCAAATTCCTACAGTTGGGATTTCGGGGACGGTGCAACAAGTACGGAACAAAATCCGTCACACGCCTATCCAAATACCGTTGCAGGAACGTATAACGCAACGTTGACAACAGCTAATTCGTTGGGTTGTACTGCAACAAAAAACGTTACGATAGTCATTGATTCGTTGGTTATTGAATACACTATTCCAAACGTGTTTAGTCCGAACGGCGATGCTGTCAATGATGAATTTCAGTTGATTAATCATCTAAATATTAAAAACATCAACGTTATCATTCTCAACCGTTGGGGGAATTTAGTGTTTGCAAGCGATGACGTGAATTTTAAATGGAACGGCAAAAACCAAAACAACGGACAAAATTGTACGGACGGAACGTATTTTTACAAAATGGAATTAGAAAGTTACGACAGTAAAAAATATGTAGAACACGGTTTTGTGACCTTGACAAGATAAAAAAAGTGCAAACCTATAAGCCGAGTTTTGTATTTCAAACACATTGAAACGCTTATCATTTATCTAGCACTAACGTCGCCGTTAGCATCAATCGACCTACCCTCTGAGATTGGGCGAGCAGCCCTTTCGTTCGCACAAGACGAACAGCCTCAGCTTTCATGGTCTTTCAGTTCGTGAGGTTTACCATGCGTCCGTTGTCACCAACTGACCGGTAAGCTCTTACCTTACCTTTTCACCTTTCCCTCAAAAAACGAGGTAGTTTCCCTTTCTGTGGCACTTTCTGTCCCCAAATCGTCGCCAATTTGAAGCCTTCCCGTTAGGAAGCACGATGCTCTATACTGCTCGGACTTTCCTCCCCGAAAAAATCGGAGCGATAAGCCAGTTTGCACAATGCAAAGGTAAAGTTTTTTAAGAGTTAGTCATTCATCTTAGAAGTTAAAATCCGAATTTTTCAGAAAGATTTGTACAGTTTATTGGATAGTTTGAAGGTGTTGTGTAAATTTGTGGGGTGAGACAACCTTAAACGACAATGAAAAACAAAATCGAAATTGAGCTAAAAAAAGACTATCAAAAGAAAGGTAGAAAACACTTATTTATAGCAGTATTGATTTCCGTTTTTATTTTTTTTGTGTTCATACCTGTAACATTTGTATTAATACTTCAATTAGCCGACGGTTCAGGAAGTATAAGCACTTTCTATCAAAATATGTTTGGTGGTTATGAATATGGTTGGAATTTTATCATTATTCAAGTTTTGGTAATTATTGGAGCAATGTGGTTTGTCGGACCTGTATTAGCTGAACAGATAATTAAAAAAGAGAAAAATTATTTTTGGATAAGTGTTTTAGCCATTACCTCTTTGTGGATGATATTGTTTTTAAGCTCGACTTTAACTTCAGGAATCCAGAACTCATTCAAATATGGAATTAAAGGATTTGAAAGTACTGTTACAAATTGGTTCATTTTTGGATTTTTTCTATTTCTAATATTGGGAGGATTACACGGATTATTGATTGGATATTTCTTAGGAAAGAAAATAAAATATGAAGGCAAAAAGTATAGCGAACTAATCACTAACGAATAATGAGCAAACCACTAACATATAAAACCGCAACGTAGCGAAATCGAACTTCGGCTTTAGTCCTTGACAATCCAATAAAATCTACTTTTTATCACGTATTATAACTTTCTTTGTACTAAAAATCACTTCAAATGGTTAATTTTGGAATTGTTTAAACTCTTAATCTGATTTTTTTGGATAAAATATGGATACGATATAGATATTTCATATCTTTGCGCAATCCTTTTTTGGATAAAATATAGATAAGATATGGATAAATTTATTCAAAAACTCAATTTTGATTTTATAACCAACCAACGAGTATTGCAACTTATTGGCTACATTGACGGTTTCAAAGGCAAATGGGATATTGCCGAAAAGCACGAAAATCGCTATTTGAAAGAATTGCGAAAAATTGCCACGATTGAAAGTATCGGTTCATCTACGAGAATTGAGGGCGCAACGCTTACCGACCAAGAAGTAAAGGAATTGCTGAAAGACGTTAAAATTACCAAATTGAAAACTCGTGATGAACAAGAAGTAATCGGTTATTACGAAGTCTTGGAATTGATTTACGATAATTATTCCGACATCAAACTTTCGGAAAGCTACATCAAACAACTACATCAAATGTTGTTGAAATATAGCAATAAAGACGAACGACACAGAGGAACGTATAAATTTCTTTCCAACAAAGTAGTGGCGACTTATCCGACAGGAGAACAACGGACTATTTTCGCTACCACCGAACCAGCATTGGTAGCAACAGAAATGCAGGAATTAGTGGAATGGACAAACGGTACTTTGGAACAAAAATCTATTCATCAACTTGTTGTTATCGGTAGTTTTATTTATGATTTTTTGAGCATACACCCATTTCAAGACGGAAACGGCAGACTTTCAAGATTACTAACTACGCTTTGTTTGTTGCAAAACGACTATTCTTTTATCCAATACATTTCGTTTGAAAACCATATCGAACAAAATAAAAAAGCCTATTATGAGGCTTTGATGAATGGACAAAAAAATCGTGGAACAGACAACGAACGTATAGACTTGTGGTTGATTTTTTTCTTGGAAAGTTTGAAAGCACTTACCGAAAAATTAGAGCAAAAATATGACGTTTTCAAATCAAAAGGCGGTTACTTAAACGACAGGCAAAAGTTAATCAAAGATTTTATTTCAAATAATCAACCCATCAAAGTAAGCGATTTGGCAAAGCAATTTCCCGAAATTGGATTAAGCACTTTGAAAAAAGATTTGCAATACTTACGAGATGAACAAGTGCTAACAATGATTGGAAAAGGCAAAGGGAGCGTGTATGTATTGGCTGAAAAAAAGTAAACTAAATATTGCTCGGACTATGAAAGAAATAAAAAACGTGCTATAACATGAACTACGTAAAAAATCAAACATTTATAACTCTCTTTGTACTAAAAATCAATTCAAATAGTTAACTTTGGGACTGTTTTAAACTCTTTTATGGAAAAAATAAAGCAATTAATTCAATCCTCGATTGATGCCAAACAACAGCTTTTGGAAAATGAAGCCTTGCTACGCACCATTCGTGATTGTAGTCATATTATAATCGATGCGTTCCGAAACGGAAAACGTGTTTATCTGTGTGGAAACGGTGGAAGTGCGTCCGATGCACAACACATTGCGGCGGAATTTACAGGCCGTTTTTACTTGGATAGAAAGGCGTTACCTGCGGAGGCGTTGCATTGTAATTCTTCGTATATGACAGCTGTTGCGAACGATTACAGTTACGATGTTGTTTACGCACGTTTGGTTGAAGGAATTATGAACGAGGGAGATATTTTGATTGGACTTTCGACTTCGGGAAATTCGGCTAACATCGTCAAAGCGATTGAAATGGCGAAAACAAAAGGTGTTATCACGATTGGTTTTACAGGTCAAAAAGGTGGAAAAATGCGTGAATTATGCAATTTTTTAATTGATGTTCCGTCCAATGATACGCCTCGTATTCAAGAGTGCCATATTTTAGTTGGACACATTGTTTGTCAGTTAGTGGAGGAGGTTTATTTTGAGTTGGATTAGTGGTTCTCGTTATGAAATTCAAATCCTCCCCCTTTTTCCCTGCGCTACCGCTTGGTCTTCAAAAGCGGTGCTTTTTCTTCCCTCCGAAGAGGGAAACTAAATCCGTCTTCGCTCTTAACTCTTAACACTGCACTCTTAACTTGTCATAACGTCGTCTTATAGTCTTAAAATCATAATATCCTAACGTCTTAAAGTCAAAAATATGTCTATCCTCGATTTATTCTTACTCATTCCTTTGATTTACGGAGCTTACAAAGGTTTTAAAACAGGTTTGATTGTTCAAATTGCTACATTTGCATCACTTTTTTTGGGAATTTACATAGCGATTAAATTCTCAGATTGGACAGCGGATTGGTTAGTTCAGTCGTATCATGCAGAACCAAGTTCGATGTTGCCATTTATTGCATTTTTCTTGACATTTGTTGCTGTGGCAGCAGGCGTTTTCTTTTTGGGAAAATTAATCAGCGCAACTGTCAAACCAACTTTACTTTCGCCTGTTAATAAATTCGGCGGACTTGGAGTTGGCTTGTTGAAATACTTATATTTTGTCGGGATTTTAATCGTCTTATTTGAAACGATGAACGAGCGCAAACACCTTGCAACAGAGGAAACACTCAACAAATCAGCACTTTACCACCCGATTTTAACCACCACAACTTATACTGTTCCAGCACTTAAAGAAAGTTCGTTATTTCTTAAAAATCAACTATTTAACGATTCAAGCGAACTTAATTTAAAACTCGACCAAGCACGTCGAGCCAAAGAAATTGCGGACAGTTTGGATATTGATGCCAACGATGCCGATGAAATGGTACGTCTTTACAAAGAATATCAGTTGGATACTATTCGATAGTGGTGTGTAATAATTTCAGTTTATCATTCATTTTTAAAAACAACTGACAGAAATTAGTACCTTTGCAGGCTGTAAAAATCCAAATGGTAAAAATCAGAGATATTGAGTTAGGAGAATTTCCGCTATTGCTTGCGCCGATGGAAGATGTGAGCGACCCGCCGTTTCGTGCCTTGTGCAAAAAACACGGTGCGGATTTAATGTACACCGAATTTATTTCGTCCGAAGGACTTATCCGTGATGCGGCGAAAAGCGTTCAGAAGTTGGATATTTACGAATACGAACGCCCTGTTGGGATTCAAGTTTTTGGCTACGACATCGAGAGTATGAAACAAGCCGTGCAAATCATCGAAAAAACCAACCCCGATATTATTGACATTAATTACGGTTGTCCTGTCAAAAAAGTGGCGTGCAAAGGTGCAGGTGCAGGTATTTTGTTGGACATTCCGAAAATGGTCAAAATGACAGAAGAAATCGTGAAAATCACTAAATTGCCTGTAACAGTTAAAACACGTTTGGGTTGGGACGATAACACGAAATATGTTGTGGATACGGCCGAGCGTTTGCAAGATGTTGGCATTGAGGCAATTTCCATTCACGGGCGCACACGCAAGCAGATGTACAAAGGCGAAGCTGATTGGACGTTAATTGGAGAGGTTAAAAACAACCCTCGTATGCACATTCCTGTTTTTGGAAATGGCGATATTGACACACCCGAAAAAGCAAAATTATACAAAGAACGCTACGGCGTTGACGGCGTGATGATTGGACGTGCAAGCATCGGTTATCCGTGGATTTTTAGAGAAATCAAACATTTTTTGGCAACAGGCGAACATTTGCCCAAACCAACGTTGGCAGAGCGTGTTGATGCTACACGTGAACATTTGGAAATGGCTATTCAATGGAAAGGCGAGCGTGTGGGCGTTGCCGAGATGAAACGTCATTATTCCAATTATTTTAAAGGCGTGGCGCACTTCAAAGATTACCGCATGAAATTAGTAACTTCGTTCGACTTGGCAGAAATTTTAGATACGCTGAATTATATCCAAGAACACGCCGCAGAATTTGAACTAAACGATTAAAAACGGTGATTAACGAAGAAATAGATAACGCAGAAGACCAATCGGAGGATTTATTTGAGCATTTTTCCTTTACGGTGGACAAAGGACAAGAAATGGTGCGCATCGACAAATTTTTGTTAGACAGAATGCCGAACACTTCACGCAATAGAATTCAAAATTCGTGCAAATCAGGGAATATCCTTGTCAATAAAGTTGCGGTCAAGCAAAATTACAAGGTTAAACCATTGGACAACATTTCGGTGGTTATGCCCTACCCGATTCGTGAAATTGAGCTAATTCCCGAAAATATTCCAATTGACATCATGTATGAAGACGATGAATTGGCGGTTGTTTACAAACCTGCGAATATGGTCGTTCATCCAGCTTATGGCAATTATACAGGAACGTTAGTCAATGCGATGATGTACCATTTTCAAAATTTACCCGAAAAAAAAGAAGGCTTTTATGGTCGCCCAGGGTTGGTACATCGTATCGACAAACACACAACAGGACTTTTGGTTATTGCCAAAACAGAATATGCACTTACGAATTTGGCGAAACAATTTTTTGACAAAACAACGCAACGCAAATATTGGGCATTGGTTTGGGGAACGGTCAAAGAAGATGCAGGAACGATTACAAATTATTTAGGGCGTTCGCCGAAAAATCGAAAAATAATTACTGTTTTTGACAATGAAAATGACGGCAAAATTGCCATTACGCATTATAAAGTTTTAGAACGCTTTACGTATTTTACGTTAATTGAGTGTCAGTTGGAAACAGGGCGCACACATCAAATCCGTGTACATCTGAAACACCTCGGACATCCACTTTTTCACGATTTGGAGTACGGTGGCGACAGTATTTTACAAGGGCCAAACACGGCAAATTACAAAAAGTTTATTCACAACTGTTTTGAATTAATCGAGGGTCAAGCCTTGCACGCTAAAACACTCGGTTTCAAACACCCCATTACACAACAAGAAATTTTATTAGACTCGGAACTACCCGAAGGTTTTCAAAAATTATTGGAAAAGATTAGAACAGCGAAGTATTGAATTGCTTTATTTTTTCACACTAAGTTCAATATCTCCACACTTAAAATGACCTTGCGGACAGCTTTTGAAACCGTGTAAACCACATGGACGACACGCTAAATTTTCAGTCGTTTGCAGTATTTCTGTATCTTCTGAAAGTGGTGTAAAGCCAAAAGACGGAACAGTCGAACAAAAGAAAGCTGTAACAGGAGCGTTGACAGCAGAACACAAATGCAAAGGCCCTGAATCGTTGACATACGTGCGCTTTGACGTTTCAAACAACGCTGCTGATTGCAACAAAGAGAGTGTTCCTGCTATATTTTGCACATTTTGTGCCTGAGCGAGTGCTTTTATTTCTTCGCACAGTGCAAAATCCGCCTTTCCACCAATGAGGTAAATTGTGTGTGGACTTGGCAAAAGGTGTATTAATTCTACCCATTTTTCTTTGGGTAATTGCTTCGTAAACCAAACAGATGCTGGTGCTAAACAATAATAAGGCGTTTGAATAAGTGCGTTTATTTTTTCGTAATCTGCTTTCGTTGGATAAAGTTTTGGTCGTGTTTTTTGGGTTGCTCCCAAATCGGAAATTAAGGATAAATTTCGCTCAACTTCATGCCGACCGTCCAATTCATGGGAAAAATGTTTGGAATAAAACACGCTCATCGGGTTTTTGTCAAAGCCAACAGTTTTTTTTGCGCCCGAAAGTATCGTTATTATACCACTTGATGCAAAACGCTGTAAATTGATAATTTCCGTGTAACGATTTTTTCGGAACGTCTTAATCAATCGAAAAATGTTTTTAAACTTTTGTTTCGACTTGTCAAAAACATACAATTCGTTAATCAAAGGGTGGTTTGTGAGCAAACTTTCATTGCCTTTTTTTACCAAAAAATCAACTGTGCAATCGGGTTGTAATCGCTTTAATTCTTCGATTAGCGGTGTTGCCAAGATGACATCGCCCAAAAACGCCGTTTGTATGATAAGGTATCTATTCACAACTGCTAAAGTAAAAATAATTTAGACTACATTTTCATTTCGCAAAAAACACAAAAACGTATTCCAACCCTTGACTAATACCCCAATATCTTCAAATAATCCGCAGCGGTTTGTTCTTCCGAAAATACGCTTGTTTGAATTTTCCCTGTTTCGTCCCGCTGAATTAAAACGTGTTTAGGCTCGGGAATTAAACAGTGTTTCAGTCCGCCAAATCCACCAATGGTTTCTTGATAAGCACCTGTATTGAAAAAACCAATGTATAAAGGTGTATTTTTGTTGAATTTAGGCAAATAAATAGCGTTGGAGTGTTGTTCGGAATTATAATAATCATCACTGTCGCAGGTCAAACCACCAAGCAAAACACGTTCGTAATCTTCGCCCCAACCGTTGACAGGCAACATGATAAAACGTTTGTTAATCGCCCACGTATCGGGCAAATTCGTCATGAACGAAGAGTCAATCATGTTCCATTTTTCACGATCGTTTTGTTGCTTTTGAAACAAAACTTTAAAAATCGCACCACCACATTCGCCGACAGTAAACGACCCAAATTCAGTCATAATATTCGGCTCTGGAATGTCATTATTGACACACGTTTGCTTGATTTGCGTTAGAATTTCTTTGACCATATACGCATAATCAAAGTCAAATGCCAAGGATTGTTTAATTGGGAAACCACCTCCTAAATTTAAGTATTCTAATTCAGGACACACTTTTTTCAAGTCGCAGTAAACACGCAAAACTTTGGCTAATTCGTTCCAATAATATGCCGTATCGTTGATGCCTGTATTGATGAAAAAGTGCAACATTTTTACCTTAATACGTGGGTTTTCGTGTAAAATCGCTTTGTAAAACGGAACAATATCACGGTAACGAATGCCCAAACGAGAGGTGTAAAACTCAAATTTCGGTTCTTCTTCTGATGCGATGCGAATACCAATATTAAATTCAGTTGTGTCGTCTTGTTTTAAGAGGTCTTGAATTTCTTGCGTATTGTCGATAATAGGAACAACATCAAGTTCGGTTTCTTTGATTAATTTGGTAATGTTTTCGATGTATTGCGGTGGTTTAAAACCATTGCTAATAATGATTCTTCCTGGTTGTAGCTTGCCTTTGTCGTAAAGGTGACGCACAATGTCAATATCAAAAGCCGATGAGGTTTCGATGTGAACGTCATTTTTTAAAACCTCATCTAAAACAAAGGAAAAATGAGAACTTTTCGTGCAGTATGAATAATAGTAATTGCCCGAATAACCAATGTTGTGCATCGCCTCCCGAAACCAACTTTTTGCCCGCTGAATGTTGTATGAAATTTGTGGTAAATAATTGAATTTCAAAGGTGTTCCATACTTTTCAACCAATTCCATTAAATCTATTCCATGAAAGATTAGATTATCGTCTTTTAATTTAAACTCATCTTGCGGAAAATCAAAAGTCTGGTCAATTAAATCGAAGTATTTTGTTCTCATTCTTTATAAAAATATGTTTTTAATTTATTTCTAACCGCAAAGTAACGCAAAGAAGGCGCAAAGTTCACAAAGAAAACTTGGCGCAACTCTGTGTAAACCTTAGTGTCTTTGCGGTTAAATTTTGTCATCTGCTAAAGTTATACTTAATTTTCAAGGTAATGTTACTAAAACGTTCAGAAATTTTTGAAGTTTTATGTTTGCTTGGTAATTATTGCAACTGTAATTGTTCAAAACAACAGCAAAACTAAGTTCTCTACCCGAATTGGTTGTAGCATAACCCGAATACGATTTGATACGTGTCATCGTGCCACTTTTGGCGTGAATTTTTCCATGTGCCGCTTGATTTTTACACAAATCCGATAGCGTTCCACTTACACCTGTCACAGGCAAAGACTCGTAAAAAAGTTTGTAGCTTGAACTCTTGTACATATAATTCAAAAGCGAACACAAATGATTGACACTAAACGCATTAGAGCGAGAAAGTCCACTGCCGTCCATTAGAAAAAGTCCGTCCGAAGGAATAGCGGTTTTCCAAAAATCACGCAGTTGTTTAGTGCCGTTGTTGATTGAGCCATCGCCATTTTTGTAATAGCCCAACAAACACGCTAACTGCTCGGCAAACATATTGACACTGTGATAATTGGTCAATTTTATTAATTCGGCAATTGTGATACCTTGATACGTGAAAAGCAAATTAAATTGCGTATAGCGATTTTTGTCCAATTTATTTTCAAATTGCAAATCTCGTGCGGTCAAAATACTGTCTGAAATCGTAATTCCGCTCGCTTTTAATGCGTTGCTAAACTCGTACGCCACTTGAAATTCGGGGTTGGGTAAACTGCCACGTATCGAAATACTTGTTGATTTTTGCAACGATCCAATGCCAATCCGCTCATTTTGATAAGGCGCACCGTAGATGATTGAGTTGTCGCCTGTGACATTGGCAGACGTGATGTGATTGTGAAATTTCAAATTCGGCACATTCGGCGTTGTGCTGACAAGGTTAGTCGGTGTTCCGTCTGCGCCTGTCTTTATTCTGAACGTCAAGATGTTATCAAAAATCGTCAACCCCGACGGATACGCACCATACGCATTTCCCATGTCTGACCAACTCCAACCGTCTGGACAACCTTTGTAGCCAAATTCAGACGCATCGCCGATAATTGCTCCGTTGATGGCTTTAATACCCAACTTTTTCACTTCCGAAACCCACGCATCTAAAAACGCAGTTGTGTTGTTTTTCAAATAGCTACTTCCCAAAGACGGGTCGCCACCACCTCGAATCCATAAATTTCCGTAAAGTACGCTGTCTTTAATTTCTCCGTCGATGTAAAAACGTGTTTCCAATTGTTTGTTCCCCAAAACTGAAATTGCGGCAGCGGTCGAAAATAGTTTGGTGGTTGATGCTGTGGAAACAGATAGATTTTCGTTGCGTACATAGAGTTTTTCGCCTGTTTTGGCATCGTAAACCGCCACGGCAACAAGTCCGTTTTTAAGGTCAGGACTTTGCGCCATTTCTTTCACGACATTATCCAACGCTGTTACTTGTGAAAAGCCGTAAAAACTAACGGTTAAGGCAACTAAAAAAGATGTTATTTTGAATTTCATTGTCAAATAAAAATTAATAAACAAAAACCATACAACATTTTTTACCACATAGATACATAGGAATTTATAGCTTTTAAGGTAAAACATAAGAGAACAATAGTTGTTTGTCTTTGACAAACGCTATGTGTGGCTATATTTACCTTATTTTCTATGTTTTTACTATGTTCCTATGTGGTTTATTTTTGTCATTTATTGAATTAAAAAATTTAAAATCCACAGAATGGTTGATGCAAAGTTATAAAACAATTACTTTTGCGACAAAATAACTGCTGATGATTAGAGTTTTACGTATCATTAACCGTTTCAATATTGGCGGTCCGACCTATAATGCAACATTTCTTACACGTTACCTTTCGGACGAGTTTGAAACCATGTTGATTGGTGGTTTGCCCGAAGAAGGCGAAGCGGATTCGTTGTATATTTTAAAAGAATATGGCGTAGAACCTATTTTAATTCCCGAGTTAAAGCGCACTCCCGACTTAAAATCAGATAGAGCGGCGTATCAAAAAATCAAAAAAATCATCGAGGAATTTCAACCGCATATCGTTCACACACACGCTGCAAAAGCAGGTGCAATCGGTAGGCGAGCGGCGAAAGCGTGCAATGTTCCAATCATTGTACACACCTATCACGGACACGTTTTTCACTCGTATTTCAACAAGCCTAAAACGTGGATTTTTAAAAACATCGAACGTTATTTGGCTCGTCTTTCGACCAATATCATCGCTATCAGTAACGAACAAAAGAAAGAGTTAAGCAAAGATTTTAAAATCTGTAAACCCGAAAAAATTAAGGTTATTCCCTTGGGTTTTGACTTAGAAAAATTTCATGTCGCAGCGCAAACCAAACGAGAAACGACTCGTCAAACATACAATCTTTCGGAAGATGATGTAGCTATCGCAATCGTTGGGCGATTAGCTCCGATAAAAAACCATGCTTTTTTCTTGGACGTTGTGGATACTATTCTTGAAAAAAGAGGAACAAAAAACGTAAAAATATTTATTGTCGGTGACGGCGAATTGCGTGAAGAAATTGAAACCACCGTTCAGAAAATCAATCAAAAGTATGGTGCAGAACCAATCGTTATGACTTCGTGGATTAAGGATATTCCGTCATTCAACGCAGGTATGGACATCATTTGTTTGACTTCCAAAAACGAGGGAACGCCTGTTAGTTTAATTGAGGCGCAAGCATCGGGTGTTCCCGTGATTACAACCAACGTCGGAGGAGTTAAAGACATCATTGATGAAGAAAAAACAGGTTTTATTGTCGAAGATAAGGTTTCATTCGTTGAAAAAATGCTACTTTTGATTGAAAATAAAGAAATTCGCAAAAAAATGTCACAAAATGGTTGGACTTACGTACAAGATAAATTCCATTACACACGTTTAGTGAATGATATGGAAATGTACTATAAACAATTATTGAAAAACAAAGGGTTATAATGTTAAAATACAGACAGATAATTTATTTAGTGGCGATTTTAGTAAGTCTTAGTTCGTGCGGTATCAACAGTGATATTATGTTTCGTTCTCCAAAAGGCGACAACAGCAAAAAGTCTAATTATTACGAAATTGTTAGTCCTGATTCCTTACCACGAGAAAAAGAAGAGGATTACCGCATTGCCTTTGACGATAGAATAACCTTGACGGTTTCACCAAATAAAGGAAAGCAAATCCTTGAAATGGTTGCAGGAACAAACAGCCAAGGCGGGGCAACAAATTCAGCAGGGGCAAATGCTTTTCGAAATACCGAATACACAATACGTACAGATGGTTACGTAAATTTGCCACAAATAGGTGATGTGCAATTGAAAGGCCTAACGATTCGTCAAGCTGAAACGGAATTGGCTCGTTTGTACTCGGAATTATACATCGAACCGTTTGTAATTGTGCGAGTAGTCAACAAGCGTGTGATTGTTTTCCCTGGTGGCGGAGGCGATGCGCAAATCGTTTATCTGAATAACAACAATACACGTTTAATGGAAGTGTTGGCAGCATCGGGCGGTATCAACCAACGAGGAAAGTCTAAATCTATTAAACTCATGCGCTTGGTAGAGGGCAAACGATTGATTGTTCCGATTAATCTTTCTACCTTGGACGGCTTGGCTTATGCGGATATTATTGTTCAAGGGAATGACTATATTTACGTTGAACCAAATCCACGAGTGGTACGAGAAGTTTTACAGCAAACAACTCCTGTTCTGTCTTTCGTGACGACTATTTTACTATTTATTAATTATTTCAAATAATTTCCATTGGCAAATAACAAACATATCAATACCGATTTCAACATTCAGATACTAAGAACCGTTCTTAGACGAAGCTGGTATTGGATTATTATTTTTCCTGTTTTATTGCTTACTTTAGGCTATTTTTATTTGCGATATAGCATTCCGATTTACGAATCGGCGGCGGTTATTCAAGTTCAAGAAAACGACCAAGGAAAAGAAATTTTGGCATTGGAAAATGTTGGAGGAAATAAAAACACGCTTTCTAAAAACATCGAATTACTCAAATCACCCATTTTATTTGAGAGTGCCGTTAAACGCTTGAAATTAGCGGTTTGTTTTTATAACAAAGGAAGTATTATTTCAAGTCAGCTTTATAATGACAATTCGATTTGGTACAAAGATTTGTTGATTAAAGATTCAACGATTCTTGAAAAAACAATTAAAATAAGTTATTCCAATCAAGAGTTTTATTTGAATTACGAGCATGGAAATCAAACCATCAAACAAGCATTTAAAGTCAATCAAAAAGTAACGACACCGCATTTTGAGTTGTTTATCGGAGCAAGTAACGAGTTTGAGCCATTAAAAAACGGAAATGTTTATTTCGTAATCAAAAACATCAATTCACTTATTTCGCAATTAAGTCCGAATTTAAAAATAACACCTCTAAATTTAGAGGCGCAAACGATAGATGTGCGTTTTGAGTCGAATAATGCAACATTAGCAAAAGACATTGTTGATGCTGTTGTGAGTGAGTTTTTCATTTTTGATGAACAGCGTACTAAGAAAAGTACCGAAAATGTAATCTCATTTTTGAACACACAATTAGATTCCTTGTCTAAAGAATTGAAAACAGCTCGTGATAGTATTGTTTATTTTCAACAAAAAAACAAGTTAAGCGACCCTGATGCTATTGCCAGTCAATTGGTTCAAAAAATTGATGAGATAGACGATGTTTTGGCACAAGAACGGAATAGTTTGTTGGTTTTAAAAAGTATTAAAAACAGAATTAATGCCACAACAACTGAAAAACAATTAAACACCATTTTGATTGAAATTCAGAATGAAAATTACAGCGGAACGGTTAGTGGTCAGATTGAGGAATTGAAACAAATTAAAAGAGAACGTGATTTATTGTTAACAAAAGTTCAAGTAAATAACCCCGAAATCAAAAACAAAGAAGACCAAATTGCCCAAATTGTTGCCAATATTAAACAGTCTATCGAGATTTTAGAAAATAAATTGGAGCGTTCTGTGCAACTTTCTGCTCAAAAGAAAGCTGAAACCGAAGCCGAGTATATCGGAATGCCTCAGAAGAAAATTGAGTTTACACGCCTAAAATCAACAGAAGAATTATACGATAAGTATTATTCGATGTTAATGGAAAAGAAAACGCAATATGCCATTACAAATGCAGGTTACGAACCCATTAATAGAGTTTTGACAAATGCAAGCGTAAATCCTGCGCCGATTAAACCGATTAAATCCATGATTTATGTTTTATGTGGATTTTTGGGAGTAATCATCAGTTTGGGAATAATTGCGGTTAAATATCTGTTCTACAATGAGATTGATACAGTCAAAGATATTGAACAACTGCTGAAAGGAAAAGTCAATGTTATTGGGGAATTACCACAAACAAAAATGGACTCTGAACATTCGCAAATTCGGGTTAAAAAGAACAAAAATACACGCCTTTCCGAAATTCTGCGCAATATGCGGACAAACATACGGTTCATCAAGCCGAATTATAAAACAATTTCGGTTACGTCAACGGTTTCGGGCGAAGGAAAAACGTTTGTCAGCTTGAATTTAGCCTCAATCATTGCATTTTCTGATAAAAAAACTGTTATCATCGACCTTGATTTGCGCAAGCCAAAAATTCACCACGCTTTTGACGTAACAAACAACATCGGAGCATCGAATTATTTGGCGCAACAAAACACCATTGACGAATGTATCAAGAAAACGAAAAACGAAAATCTTGATTTGATAACTTCGGGAACAATTCCACCCAATCCAAGTGAGTTGATTTTAAGCAACCGCTTTGACGACATGATTGCTGAATTAGGTGAAAAATACGATGTCATTGTGATTGATATGCCACCTGTCGGAATTGTTTCAGACGGTATGCCTGTTATGGCGAAAGTGGATATTCCGATTTACGTATTCCGTTCAGGATATTCCAAACGTGAATATGCTCAAAAAGCGAAAGAAGTCGTTGAATTATTAGATTTTAAAGCGATAAACATTGTTTTAAATGGCGTTGCGAAAAATTTAAATTCAGTTTATGGCTCGTATGGAAGAAACAATTATTATGTTAAAAATTATTATATCGACGACGACGAATGAGTGTAGAAAGATTTGATATTGAGGGATTAGCGTTAATTAAAACGAGAAAATTCACAGACGAACGAGGTTATTTTTTTGAAAGTTACAACGAGCAAAAATTAAACGAATTATTAGGTTTGGATTTACATTTTGTTCAAGATAATGTGTCGTTGTCAAACAAAGGCGTTGTTCGAGGATTGCATTTGCAAGCACCTCCGTATGCACAAGGGAAATTAGTACGTGTTTTAAGTGGAAAAGTAATTGATGTAGCGGTTGATA
>DAOMPZ010000003.1:0-1489 GCA_035445045.1 Crocinitomicaceae bacterium
TGTACATCAACTTCAACAGTTGGATTTCCTCTTGAATCTAAAATTTGTCTTGCAACTATTTTAACAATTTTACTCATATTGGATTAATTAACTTTTGATTTCATATTTTCAATAAATTGGTCGAACAGGTAACGTGAATCGTGTGGCCCTGCTGACGCTTCGGGGTGATATTGCACCGAAAAAATCGGCTTATTTTTTACACTTATTCCTGCTACCGTATTATCGTTTAAGTGACGGTGCGTTACTTCAACTTCTTGGTTGTTTTGAACGCTCTCATCAGAGATAACAAATCCGTGATTTTGTGATGTCACTTCGCATTTTCCTGTCACTAAATTCATAACAGGGTGATTAATTCCTCGATGTCCGTTCTGCATTTTTACCGTTTTCAAATTATAGGACAAACCTAAAAGTTGGTGCCCCATACAAATACCGAAAATTGGTAAATTGAGTGTTTTTATTTGTTGAACAAGCTCCAACGGTTGTATCATCGCCGCAGGGTCGCCAGGACCATTCGACAACATAATTCCGTCAGGGTTCATCGCTTTGATTTCGTCAAGTGTTGTGTTCATCGGAAAAACCGTTACATCACACCCTCTGTCGTTCAAACAACGGATAATATTTTGTTTCACGCCAAAGTCAATTAAAGCAACTTTAAACTGTGAATTTTCTGCTTTGACTGTAAATTTTTCTTTGGTCGTTACTTTAGAAGAAAGCTCTAACCCTTCCATAGACGGTACATTTTTCAATAGTTTTTTCAACTCTTCAACGTCCAAAATCTCAGAAGAAATAGCAGCATTCATCGCACCTTTGTGACGTACATAACGCACCAATGCACGTGTGTCAACATCTGCAATTCCGACACATTCCGAGGCAATCATTTTGTCATTAATTGATTCGTCAGCAGAAGTTCGTGAATAGGTTTTGCTAAACTTTTTAGTGACCAAACCTGCAATCATAATTTTTTCGGATTCGTTCTCATCTGGATGACTACCGTAATTTCCGATGTGTGCTGTTGTCATCACTGAAATTTGTCCGTAATACGATGGGTCTGTAAAAACTTCTTGATAGCCTGTCATACCTGTATTAAAGGTAATTTCGCCAAAAGTTGTTCCTTTTTTTCCAATCGCCGTACCTGTAAAGTACGTTCCGTCTTCCAGTAAAAGAATAGCTGAATTTGATGCATTCATTCAATAAAAATTTTTAAGATTGGACAAAGGTAAACAAAAAAAAAGGCATCTGAAATAGATGCCTTTAATATGTTAAAAAGTATTCGCTTACTTTTCTTCTGAACTCTCGTCAGTTGTGTCTGTTTCAGGAGTTTCGTCTGTTGTTTCCTCCGTAGAGTTATCAACAACTTCTGCTTCCTCCGTAGCAACTTCTCCCACTGTTTCTTCAACAATAGGAGCAGTTTCAGCTTTTGCCGAGCCACCACCTCTTCTTGAACGACGTGTAGTTTTCTTCGCTTCTTTTGTGTAGATGTCGTTGAAGT
>DAOMPZ010000003.1:1499-5342 GCA_035445045.1 Crocinitomicaceae bacterium
TTGATAAATGCAGTAACGTTGAAGTCAACTAATTCAATCATACTCATTTCAGCGTTATCTCCCAAACGGTAGCCAGTTCTGATGATACGTGTATATCCACCTGGTCTGTCTGCTACTTTTGGTGCTACGTCTCTGAATAATTCAGAAACAACTTCTTTACTTTTTAAGTAACTAAATACAGTTCTTCTTGAATGTGTAGAATCTGTTTTAGACTTTGTTATTAGCGGTTCTACATATACACGTAACGCTTTTGCTTTTGCAACAGTTGTGTTGATACGTTTGTGTGTGATAAGTGAACAAGCCAAGTTAGACATCATCGCTTTTCTGTGAGAATTCGTTCTGCCTAAATGATTAACTTTTTTACCGTGTCTCATTATCTAATTTCTTTAAGGATACTAATCTTTATCTAATTTGTATTTTGCAACGTTCATTCCGAAATGAACACCTTTGTTATCCACAAGGTCTTCTAATTCCGTCAATGATTTTTTACCAAAGTTTCTAAACTTCAATAAATCCGCTTTGTTGTACGTAACTAAATCACCCAACGTTTCTACATCTGCTGCTTTCAAACAATTAAGCGCACGAACAGACAAGTCCATGTCCACTAATTTCGTTTTCAACAACTGACGCATGTGTAGTGACGTTTCGTCAAATTCATCAGAATCAGATTTAACTTCTGAATCCAATGTAATTTTCTCGTCAGAGAACAACATGAAGTGATGAATTAAAATACGTGCTGCTTCTTTCAAAGCTTCTTTCGGGTGAATTGAACCATCAGACTCAATGTCGAAAACTAATTTTTCGTAGTCTGTTTTTTGTTCAACACGGTAGTTTTCAACTGTATATTTTACATTTTTAATTGGTGTAAAAATAGAGTCGATGAAAATTGTACCAAAAGGAACGCCACTTACTTTATTCTCTTCCGCTGGAATATAACCTCTACCTTTGATGATAGAAAGTTCCATTTCAAACTTCACAGATGAATCCATGTTACAGATAACAAAATCAGGGTTTAATACTTGGAAAGCCGAAGTTGATTTTCCGATGTCGCCTGCTGTTAATTGAGTTTTACCTGTCACAGAAACGATTGCTGTTTCAGCATCTGTACCTTCAATTTGTTGTTTAAAACGTACTTGTTTTAAATTTAAGATGATTTCAGTAATATCTTCGACAACACCTTTCAATGTTGTAAACTCGTGGTCAACGCCTTCAATTCTGATAGAAGAAATTGCGAACCCCTCCAACGAAGATAATAATATACGACGAAGCGCATTACCTATCGTAATACCGTAACCTGGTTCAAGCGGACGAAATTCAAATTGACCATTGAATTCGCTGGATTGAAGCATGATTACTTTATCTGGTTTTTGAAAATCTAGAATAGCCATGTAATGCAAATATTATTTATTATTTAGAATATAATTCGACGATTAATTGTTCTTTGATATTTTCAGGAATAGCTTCTCTTGCTGGTACAGCTAAATATTTACCTTCCATTGCGGAATTATTCCAATCCAACCAATCGTATTTTTTATTATTTGAAGTCAACGAATTTGTAATCGCCTCCAATGATTTAGATTTCTCTCTTACACCAACTACATCACCTACTTTTAAAGAGTAAGATGGAATGTTCACAACATTTCCGTTTACAGTAATGTGTTTGTGAGAAACAAATTGTCTTGCTGCGCTTCTTGATGGAGCAATACCCAATCTGTAAACAACGTTATCTAAACGTGCTTCACAAAGTTGTAATAAGATTTCACCAGTAATACCTGGTTTAGCGTTCGCTTTTTTGTACATATTAGAGAATTGTTTCTCTAAAATACCGTACGTATATTTCGCTTTTTGCTTTTCATTTAACTGAATTGCATACTCTGAACGTTTTGCACCTCTTCTTTTGTTAGGTCCATGCTGTCCTGGACCGAAAGGTCTTCTTTCAACAGCTTTATCGGGACCAAAGATTGGCTCCCCAAATTTACGTGCTATTTTTGATTTTGCACCTGTGTATCTTGCCATTTTTTTACTTTTTTAAACTATGAATTAAGGCTTTCCTTCGATAGTATTTATTAAACTCTTCTTCTTTTTGGTGGACGACAACCATTGTGTGGCATCGGTGTTTTATCGATGATTTCGATCACTTCAATACCTGAGTTGTGAATTGCTCTGATAGCAGATTCTCTACCTCCACCTGGACCTTTTACGAAAGCTTTAACTTTGCGTAGTCCATTTTCAAATGCTTCTTTAGAACAATCTTCTGCCGCTACTTGTGCAGCGTAAGGTGTGTTCTTTTTAGATCCTCTGAAGCCCATTTTTCCCGCTGAAGACCAAGAAATAACTTGTCCTGCGTTGTTAGTTAAAGAGATGATGATATTGTTGAAGGTAGCTTGAATATGCGCTTCACCCAATGCCTCTACTTTAACGTTCTTCTTCTTTTTTTGATTTGCTTTAGCCATTATAACTATTTATTATTATTTAGTCACTTTTTTCTTGTTCGCAACAGTTTTTCTTCTTCCTTTACGTGTACGTGAATTGTTTTTTGTACGCTGACCTCTCAATGGAAGACCTGCTCTGTGACGAATTCCTCTGTAACAACCAATATCCATCAAACGTTTGATGTTCAACTGTGTTTCAGAACGTAATTGACCTTCAACTTTTACACTGTTGATTGCCTCACGAATTAAACCGATTTGGTCGTCATTCCAATCTTGAACTTTAATGTTTTCATCAACATTACTGTCTTTCAAGATTTTCGCTGCTGTACTGCGCCCAATTCCGTAGATGTAAGTAAGACCTATTACACCTCTTTTTCCTTTTGGTAAATCTATACCTGCTATACGTGCCATATTCTTCTTTTATTACCCTTGACGTTGTTTTAATTTAGGATTTTTCTTGTTTATCACGTAAACTTTCCCTTTTCTTTTTACAATCTTGCAATCTGCAGATCTTTTCTTAACTGATGCTCTAACTTTCATTTCTTTTTAATTATTTATATCTAAATGAAATTCTACCTTTTGTTAAATCATACGGTGACATTTCTACTTTTACTCTATCGCCTGGAAGAATTTTGATGTAAAACATTCTCATTTTTCCAGAAATATGTGCTGTAATTACGTGACCGTTTTCTAATTCTACACGAAACATAGCATTTGACAATGCTTCAATAATAGTTCCATCTTGCTCTATTGATGTCTGCTTCGCCATGTTTTATGCGTTTAAACTACTTTTTCTACTAAATCTTTTTCTCGAACGAGAATTATCAACCATTCCGTCCATGTGTCTGTTCAACAAATACGAATTAATTTGTTGTAACGTATCCAACACAACAGCCACCATAATCAACAATGATGTTCCACCAAAGAATTGTTCAAAGCCCGAAGTAATTCCTGCGGAGTGAACAATCGCTGGAATAATTGCGATAAGTGCTAGGAAAATTGACCCTGGTAATGTAATGCGAGAAATTAACGAGTCGATATACTCTGTCGTTTCACTTCCTGGTTTTACACCTGGGATAAATCCACCATTCTTTTTCAAATCATCAGCCATATCAGACGGATTAATTGTAATCGCTGTGTAGAAATACGTAAATACGATAATCAATAACGCTAACAACGCATTATACCAAACACCGTAGATATTTGAAAACGCTGTTTGAAACCAACTTGGCGTTTCAGAATCTGAACCTGAAATCAACATCATTGGAATCGTTACAATAGCCTGTGCAAAGATGATAGGCATTACACCCGCAGCGTTTACCTTGATTGGCAAATAACTTCTGCTACCTTGTTCTGCTACATTTTCACTTCTACCACTTACAATTCTTTTTGCAACGCTAATCGGAATTTT
>DAOMPZ010000003.1:5352-51248 GCA_035445045.1 Crocinitomicaceae bacterium
TTGCGAACACCTTGTACAATTAAAATAGTTACTAAAATAATTAGCACGAATGCGATTAATTCCAATACTACTTTGATAAGATTACCACTATTTACACCGATTTCAGCCATTAATGACCCTGGTAAACGTGACATAATTCCGACTGTAATCAATAATGAAATACCATTACCAACTCCTTTGTCAGTGATACGCTCGCCTAACCATACTGCAAACATAGAACCTGCAATCATTACAACGACTGACTGTACCCACCATAATGAATTTAATGCTTCGCCAACAGGCAATGCATCACGAGAGGCAACCCACATAGATAAATATGCTGGTGCTTGTACCGCACAAATGATAATGGTTAAAATACGTGTGTAATTGTTGATTTTCTTTCTACCTGATTCGCCGTCTTTCTGCATTTTTTGGACAGATGGAACAGATACGCCCAACAACTGCATGATAATTGATGCAGAGATGTAAGGCATAATACCTAATGCCATAATAGAAGCATTAGAGAAACTACCACCCGAAAAAAGCGATAGCAAATCAGTTAAAACGTTCGAGCCATTTGACTCGTTATAAGCGGAAAGCTGATTGTAGTTTACACCTGGTATAATGATGAAAGAACCAAGTCTGTAAACAAGCGTTAAGAAAAGCGTAAGTAATATACGCTTTCTTAATTCTTCTACTTTCCAGATATTTTGTATTTTCTCTATTAACTTCTTCATTTATAAAAATGTTGGCAAAGATAATTAAATTTCTGTACAAACACCACCTTTTGCTTCAACTTCTGCTTTTGCAGATGCAGAAAACTTGTGAGCAGTGATATTAACTTTTGATTTTAGTTCGCCACGACCTAAAATTTTCACAAGGTCATTTTTAGAAACGATACCGTTATCAATCAATACGTCAATGGTGATGTCCAAAACGTTTAGTTTTTCAGCAAGAGCTTGAATCGCATCTAAATTAATAGGTTTGTATTCAACTCTGTTGATGTTTTTAAATCCGAATTTAGGAACTCGTCTTTGAAGTGGCATTTGTCCACCTTCAAAACCGATTTTTTTACTATAACCAGAGCGTGACTTAGCACCTTTATGTCCTCTAGTTGAAGTACCTCCATAACCCGAACCTTGCCCACGGGCAATTCTTTTGCTACTCTTTACAGAGCCTTTAGCGGGAGATAAACTATTTAAATTCATTGTACTCAAATTTTTTTAAAATTAATCAACTACTACAACTAAATGTTGAACTTTTTTAATCATTCCTAACACTTGAGGAGTAGCCTCTTTCTCAAGAACTTGGTTTAATTTCTTAAATCCAAGTGCTTTAACTGTTGCTTTTTGGTCAGCAGGACGCTTAATAGCACTTCTTACTTGTTTGATTTTAATCTTTTCCATCACTCAAATATTAACCGTTAAACACTTTATCCAAACTGATACCTCTTTGTTTAGCAACAGATACCGCATCTCTCATTGAACCTAAAGCAGCGAATGTTGCTTTGATTACGTTATGAGGATTTGATGAACCTTGAGATTTTGCCAATACATTATGAATACCTGCGCTTTCAAGAACTGCACGCATCGCACCACCTGCGATAACTCCTGTACCTGGAGTGGCTGGTTTGATAAAAACTTCTGCTCCACTGAATTTCCCTTTTTGAGAGTGAGGAACAGTTCCTTTAATTACAGGAACTTTAATCAAATTCTTTTTTGCGTCTTCAATCGCTTTAGTGATTGCTTCGGTAACTTCTTTTGCTTTACCTAAGCCATGACCTACGATACCATTTTCATCGCCAACTACGACAATCGCTGCAAAACTAAAGGCTCTACCACCTTTTGTTACTTTCGTAACTCGGTTTACTGCAACTAACCTGTCTTTTAATTCTAAGCCAGCGGATTTTACATTACTTATAACTTGTGCCATTGTCTTATTTTAAAATTTTAAACCACCTTCTCTAGCTGCGTCTGCCAAAGATTTTACACGACCATGATACAAGTATCCATTACGGTCAAAAACACATTTTTCAACGCCTGCTTTAATTGCTTTTTCAGCAATTAATTTACCCACAACTGCTGCTTGCTCTACTTTATTACCTTTATTAGCTGCATCATTTTTGTAGCTCGATGCTGATGCTAAAGTAACGCCGTTTACATCATCAATGATTTGTGCGTAGATTTGTTTATTACTTCTAAAAACTGACAATCGAGGCATCGCTGAAGTACCTGAAATTTTCTTTCTGATTCTTCGCTTAATTTTTGCTCTCTTTACTAATTTACTAAATGCCATGTTACTTAATTTTATTTTTTACCTGCTGCCTTTCCGGCTTTTCTTCTTAAAACTTCACCAACAAACTTAATTCCTTTTCCTTTGTATGGCTCTGGTTTTCTCAATGATCTGATTTTAGCAGCTACTTGACCAACTAATTGTTTATCAAAAGATTCTTAAGTCACCACTGGAGCTTTACCTTTCTCTGTTACAGCAGATACTTTTACTTCAGATGGTAGTTCGATAACAATAGGGTGAGAGTAACCTAATGCAAGCTCAAGTACTTGACCTGTAGCTGTAGCACGGTAACCAACTCCTACTATTTCTAACTCTAATTTATACCCTTCGGATGCTCCAATTACCATGTTTTGAATTAAAGAACGGTATAAACCGTGTTTAGCTCTTACATTTGGTGCGTCAGTCTCGCGGCTTACTGAAATCACATTTCCGTCAATTGAAATATTGACAGCTGAATTATCAAATTCTTGCGTCAACGTTCCTTTTGAACCTTTAACAGTAATCATGTTACCATTTAATGTTACTTCAACTCCACTCGGGATTGTAACTGGGGATTTGCCTATCCTTGACATTTCTAATTTTTAAATCATTATTAATAAACGTAGCAAAGCACTTCGCCTCCTACATTTTCCTTTCTTGCTTCTTTATCTGTAATTACACCTCTAGATGTTGAAAGGATAGCAATACCTAATCCATTCAATACTCTAGGTAATTCAGACGAACTTGAATACTTTCTTAAACCTGGTTTAGAAACTCTTACAATTTTTGTAATTGCAGGAACTCTCGTTGAAGGGTTGTACTTCAAGGCGATTTTAATCAAACCTTGTTTGTTATCCTCTTCAAAACGGAAATTTGCAATATAACCTTTATCAAATAAAATTTGAGTCATTGCTTTTTTCGTGTTTGAAGCAGGAATTTCAACTATTTTCAAGCCTGCACTTGATGCGTTTCTAATTCTCGTTAAGAAATCTGCGATAGGATCTGTTGTCATATTATTCCTATTAAATTACCAACTTGCTTTTTTAACTCCTGGGATTTTCCCTGCTAACGCCATTTCTCTAAATGTCACACGTGAAATTCCGAATTGTCTCATGTAACCTCTCGGTCTTCCAGTCAATCCGCAACGGTTGTGTAAACGAACTTTAGAGCCGTTAGCTGGCATTTTTTGCAATGCCATCATAGCGTCCCACTTTTGATTTAACACTTCTTCGTCAGTGCTAGTCGATTTTAAAATGGCAGTCAACTCCGCTCTTTTTTTAGCTTGCGAAGCTACCATTCTTTCTCTTTTGCGCTCACGCGCTTTCATTGATTCTTTTGCCATTCTTCTTATTTTTTAATAAATGGAAAACCAAAAGCGTCTAATAATGCTTTTCCTTCTTCATCGTTTTGGGCAGTTGTTACAAACGTAATGTCCATACCCAAGATTTTATTTACTTTGTCAATATCAATTTCTGGGAAAATGATGTGCTCTTTTACCCCTAAATTGAAGTTACCTCTTCCATCGAAACCTTTTGGACTAATTCCTTTGAAGTCTCGTGTACGAGGTAAAGAAACTGAAATAAAACGATCAAGGAAGTCGAACATTTTATCACCTCGAAGTGTAACTTTCGTACCAATCGGCATTCCTTTTCTCAATTTGAAATTAGAAATATCCTTTTTAGAGATGGTAGTTACTGCTTTTTGACCTGCAATACGGCTTAAATCAGCGATTGCATAATCAATCATTTTTTTGTCAGCAACAGCATCACCCATACCTTGGCTGATTACAATTTTTTCCAATTTAGGAACTCTCATCAAAGATTTGAACCCAAACTGTTCAGTAAGTGCAGGAATTATTTCCTGTGCATACTTTTCCTTAAGTCTTGGACTATAACTCATTACTTAATCTCCTGTCCTGATTTTTTAGAATAACGTACTAATTTACCTGCATCGTTCTTACGACGACCAATACGAGAAGCCTCACCATTGGCAACAACCATTAAATTAGAGATGTGAATTCCAGCCTCCATTTCAACGATTCCACCTTGAGGATTTGAAGCACTTGGTTTTACGTGTTTTTTCACGATGTTAAGTCCTTCAACTGTAGCACGTTCTTTTTTTCTGTCGATTGTAAGAACGTTTCCTTCTTTTCCACGATACTCTCCGCTTAATACTTTGATTGTATCGCCAACTTTAATGTGTAATTTCTTTTGCATAGCTTACAAATTTTAAAGTACTTCAGGAGCTAAAGAAACAACTTTCATATAGTTGTTTTCTCTAAGCTCGCGAGCTACAGGTCCGAAAATACGAGTTCCTCTCATGTCGCCTTGTGCGTTCAAAATTACCACCGCATTGTCATCAAAGCGAATGTATGAACCGTCTGGACGACGAACTTCTTTTTTAGTTCTCACTACTACTGCCTTGGCAACCGATCCTTTTTTTACGGCTCCAGAGGGCGTTGCGCTCTTTACAGCTACGACTATCTTGTCGCCTACAGAAGCGTATCTACGTTTTGTTCCGCCTAATACACGGATACATAGAACTTCTTTAGCACCTGAGTTGTCTGCAACTGAAAGTCTTGATTCTTGTTGTATCATTACTAATGATTATTTAGCTCTTTCAATAATTTCAACTAATCTCCAATTTTTATTCTTGGATAATGGTCTTGTCTCCATGATTCTAACAGTATCGCCAATATTGCAATCGTTATTTTCATCGTGGGCTACAAATTTAGTAGTTTTTTTGACAAATTTACCATACTTCGGATGTTTTACTTTTCTTAACACAGCAACCACGATTGATTTTTGCATTTTATCGCTGGTAACAACACCGATTCTTTCTTTTCTTAAATTACGCTTTTCCATATTAATTCTGCGTTTCACGTTTAGTTAACTCTGTTTTTAGACGAGCGATGTTTCTTCTAAGCGTTCTAATTTGAAGTGGGTTTTCAATTGGAGAAACGGAATGTGATAATTTCATTTTTCCTAATTGTTCTTCTGAACTCTTAACAGTATTAACAAGCTCTTCTAAAGAAAGTTTTGTGATATCTTCTCTTTTCATTTACATCTTATTTAGAAGGAATAACATAGTCATTGCGGACAATGAATTTACATTTTACTGGTAACTTTTGAGCAGCTAAGCGCATTGCTTCTTTTGCTATTTCACAAGGTACACCATCTGCTTCAAATAGAATTCTTCCTGGTTTAATAATAGCTACCCAATGACTTGGAGCACCTTTACCTTTACCCATACGAACCTCTGCAGGTTTTGAAGTTACAGGTTTGTCAGGGAAAATTCTAATCCATACTTGCCCTTCACGTTTCATATAACGTGTGACAGCAATACGAGAAGCTTCAATCTGTCTAGATGTAATCCAAGCAGGCTCTAGGCTTTTCAACCCAAATGACCCGAAAGCGATAGTACTTCCTCTTTCGGCTTGACCACGATTTCTTCCTTTTTGAGCCTTTCTAAATTTTGTTCTTTTTGGTTGTAACATTTTTAGAATGATTTACATTTACAATTATTTCTTTTTTCTTCTTGCGTTCGACGACGGCTTACGGTTTGAAGATTGAGGAGTGTTTGTTCTTCCTGCTTTCGGAGCCATTCCGATGTTTGGAGACAAATCTCTTTTTCCATAAACTTCGCCTTTGCATATCCACACTTTTATACCGAGACGACCATAAGTTGTATGTGCTTCACTTAAAGCGTAATCGATATCAGCTCTGAACGTATGTAACGGAGTACGTCCATCTTTGTACATTTCTGACCTTGCCATTTCTGCGCCGTTCAAACGACCCGAAATTTTAACCTTGATACCTTCAGCACTCATTCTCATCGTAGAAGCGATAGCCATTTTGATTGCTCTACGGAAAGAGATACGTGCCTCCAATTGGCGTGCAATGCCATCAGCTACTAATTGCGCATTTAATTCTGGTCTTTTAACCTCAAAAATGTCAATTTGTATTTCTTTTTTAGTTAATTTCTTTAACTCTTCTTTGAGTTTATCAACTTCTTGACCTCCTTTTCCGATGATTACTCCCGGACGAGCGGAGTGAATTGTAACGGTCACTAATTTTAGTGTTCTTTCGATTACAATTTTAGCAATACTTGCTCTTGATAAACGAGCAGAAAGATACTTACGGATTTTGTCGTCTTCAACGATTTTATCCTTGTAATCGTTTCCGCCATACCAGTTAGATTCCCATCCGTGAATGAAACCTAATCTATTACCTATTGGATTTGTTTTTTGTCCCATGTATTAAATTAATTTAGGCCATCTACGATGATGGTAACGTGGTTTGATCTTTTTCTAATTCTATGCGCTCTTCCTTGTGGAGCAGCTTGAATACGTTTCAACATTGCTGCACCGTCAACTTTAACGGTTTTTACTACTAATCTAGCATCTTCAATGTTTTGACCTTCGTTTTTTTGTTCCCAATTGGCAATTGCAGAACGAAGTAATATTTCAATGCTTTTAGAAGCAAACTTAGAATTGTGTTGCAAAATGTTTAGAGCTTTATTTACTTCAACTCCCCTTATAAGATCTGCAACTAATCTCATCTTTCTTGGAGCAATTGTAGAATTTCTCAACACAGCGATAGCCGTTGTTGCTTTTTCTTCTTTCAATCTTAGAGCTCTTTCTCTTTTTCTAGCACCCATTGCACTCTAATTTTATCTCTTTTTATTCTTTTTATCTGCACCATGACCGCGGAAATTACGAGTTGGTGCAAATTCTCCTAATTTATGTCCTACCATGTTTTCAGTACAGAAAACAGGAATGAATTTATTACCGTTATGAACTGCGATAGTCAATCCAACCATTTCAGGAATGATTGTCGATGAACGAGACCACGTTTTGATAACGTTTTTAGCATTCCCTGCAGCCTCATCGACTCTTTTCAACAGTTTATAATGAATAAACGGTGGTTTTTTTAATGATCTACTCATGCTCTATTATTTACGTTTTGAAATAATTAAATTATTTGAATACTTTTTAGGTTTACGTGTTTTGTAACCTTTAGCAGGCATACCATTACGAGACCTTGGGTGACCTCCTGATGCTCTACCTTCACCACCTCCCATTGGGTGGTCAACTGGGTTCATAACAACACCTCTAACGCGTGGTCTTCTACCTAACCATCTTGAACGTCCAGCTTTACCAGAACGAACCAAAGAATGTTCAGAGTTAGATACAGAACCAATCGTAGCCATACAAGCCAATAAAATCATTCGGGTTTCACCTGAAGGCATTTTAATGATTGCATAACGTTCGTCTCTCGCATTCAATTGCGCATAAGCACCTGCTCCACGAGCAATAGCACCACCTTTTCCTGGATTTAATTCAATGTTATGAATTACAGTACCTAATGGAATATCGCTTAAATATAAAGCGTTACCCACGTTTGGTTCAGCAGTTTTTCCAGAAACAACTTTATCACCTACTTTCAATCCTTCAGGAGCAATGATATAACGTTTCTCACCATCTACGTAGTAAAGAAGCGCAATACGTGCTGTTCTGTTTGGATCGTATTCAATTGAATGAACGACTGCAGGGACATCTTTCTTGTCTCTTTTAAAATCAATAATACGGTATTTTTTCTTATGACCTCCTCCGATGTATCTCATGGTCATTTTACCGTCATTGTTACGTCCACCTGATTTACCACCACCGTAAACCAAACTTTTTTCTGGTTTTGATGCAGTAATCTCAGAGAACGTACTGTTTACTTTGTGTCTTTGCCCTGGAGTTGTAGGCTTGAACTTTTTAAGAGCCATTTCTTAAAATTAAAGGTTATTAAATAAATCGATCGTTTCTCCATCTGCAACAGTTACCACGGCTTTTTTCCATGGGTTGTTAGGTTGCAAAACGACACCTCTGTTTGTATATTTAACAGAGGATTTTCCACCGCCATAAACCATTGTACGTACGTCAACAACGCTAACGCCATACATCTTCTCGACAGCTTTCTTAATTTCTAACTTATTCGCCTTTCTGTCAACTTTGAAAGTGAATCTATTTCTAGTTTCACTTTGCAATGTTGCTTTCTCAGTTATTAAAGGCTTTACTATACAATTTGTCATTTCTTAATTAATTAAGAATATTTTCAATTACTTCAATAGAACTTTCTGCTAAAACTACTTTTTTAGCGTTCAAAATATCATACGTATTTACTGAATCTGCAGTAACTACTTTCACTTTCTTTAAATTTTTGGAGGACAAATATACGTTTTCATTTTGACTTCCTAAAATTAAAAGCAATTTTTCGTTGTTTAATTCTAAATTAGACACGAAATTGATGAATGATTTTGTTTTTGCAACGTCGAAGTTAAAATCTTCAACTACTAACAAATCATTTGTTTTTGCTTTGTATGAAAATGCCGATTTACGAGCCAAACGTTTCACTTTAACATTTAATTTAAAGCTATAATTTCTTGGTTTAGGCCCGAACATTCTTGCACCACCAACGATAGTACCTGATTTTATACTACCTGCACGTGCACCACCTGTTCCTTTTTGTTTTTTGATTTTTCTAGTAGAACCAGAAACTTCAGAACGTTCTTTTGCTTTGTGCGTTCCTTGGCGACGATTTGCTAAGTGTTGTTTAACATCTAAGTAAATTGCGTGGTCATTAGGTTCGATAGCAAAGATTGCATCTGAAAGCGCAACATTTTTCGCCGTTGCTTTACCTGTTTGATTTAATACTTTAACTTCCATCTTATTTCTTGATTAAAACGGTTGAACCTTTTGCTCCAGGAATAGATCCTTTAACAATTAACAAATTTTTGTCTGTCAAAACTTTCAACACTAACAAGTTAGCCATTTGCACTTGTTTGTTTCCCATTTGACCCGCCATTCTCATTCCTTTGAAAACTTTCGCTGGATAAGAGGCTGCTCCGATAGAACCTGGAGCTCTTAAACGGTTATGCTGACCATGTGTTGATTGTCCGACACCACCGAAGTTATGTCTTTTAACAACACCTTGGAAACCTTTACCTTTTGACGTTCCGTAGATATCTACGTAGTCGCCTTCTGCAAAGATGTCAGCAGTAACAACATCGCCTAAATTCAATGCTGTATCAAATTCTTTGAACTCAGCTAATTTAGATTTTGGCGTTGTACTCGCTTTTTTGAAGTGTCCTTTCAACGGACTTGGAGTGTTGGTTTCTTTTCTGTCCCCAAATCCAAGTTGGATAGCTTCATACCCGTCTTTCTCTTGTGTTTTTACCTGCGTAACTACACAAGGACCTGCTTCTATAACTGTGCATGGTGTTGCCTTACCCTCGGCACTATAGATGCTAGTCATACCTACTTTTCTACCAATAATTCCCGGCATACTTTATCTATTTATTATTTAAACTTAAACTTTAATTTCTACATCTACACCACTTGGCAACTCTAATTTCATAAGAGCGTCAACTGTTTTTGATGAAGAACTATAAATATCCAACAAACGTTTGTAAGAACACAATTCAAACTGCTCACGTGCTTTTTTGTTTACGTGTGGCGATTTCAAAACCGTATAAATACGCTTGTGTGTTGGTAACGGAATTGGTCCGCTAACGATTGCTCCTGTTGATTTAACCGTTTTTACGATTTTTTCAGCAGATTTATCAACCAAATTGTGGTCGAATGATTTTAATTTTATTCTAATTTTTTGACTCATCTGTACAAAAATTAATTTTTATTACCATTTACTTTTGCAACAACCTCTGCAGTTACAGTTGCAGAAGCTTCAGCAAAGTGTGAAAATTCCATGGAAGAGTTCGCTCTACCTGAAGATAATGTACGTAACTGCGTTACATAACCAAACATTTCCGCTAATGGAACGTCTGCTTTGATAACTTTAGCTCCGTGTCTGTCGTCCATACCTTTAACCATACCACGACGGCGGTTTAAGTCACCAACGATGTCACCCATATAATCTTCTGGTGTTACAACTTCCAATTTCATGATTGGCTCTAACAAAATCGGTTTACATTTTCTCACAGCCTCACGGTACGCCATTTTTGCACAAAGCTCAAACGATAATGAGTCGGAGTCAACGTTGTGGTATGAACCATCAATCAATTCAACTACCATTGAATCAACTTGATAACCTGCTAACACACCGTTTTTCATTGATTCTTTAAATCCTTTCTCAACAGACGGAATAAATTCTTTTGGAATGTTACCACCTTTGATTGAGTTAATAAATTCAAGACCTGATTTTTCAGCGTTTTCTTGTGGGGAAATTTTAACGAAAATATCCGCAAACTTACCACGACCACCCGATTGTTTTTTGTAAACTTCACGGTGTTCGATGCTTCCTGTGATTGCCTCACGGTAAGAAACTTGTGGCGCACCTTGGTTTACTTCTACTTTAAATTCACGTTTTAAACGGTCAACGATAATGTCTAAGTGTAACTCACCCATTCCCGAAATAACTGTTTGACCTGTTTCCTCGTCTGTTTTCACTTGGAATGTTGGATCTTCTTCCGCCAATTTATTCAAACCGTTAGAAAGTCTATCTGCATCAGCTTGAGTTTTAGGCTCAATTGCAATACCGATTACTGGATCTGGGAAGTCCATTGATTCTAATTGAATCGACGTACCTTCAGCACATAATGTATCACCAGTTTTGATATCTTTAAATCCTACAACCGCACCGATATCTCCTGCTCCTAATGCATCAATTTGAATTTGTTTATTCGCATGCATTTGGAAGATACGAGAAATACGTTCTTTTTGGTTTGTTCGTGAGTTAATAATATAAGAACCTCCAGGTAAAGAACCTGAATATGCTCTTACGAAACACAAACGACCTACGAATGGGTCTGTAGCAATTTTAAATGCTAAACCAATGAATGGTCCATCATATCCTAATTTAACTGCAACTTCTTCGTCTGTTTTTGTGTCAATTCCTTTGATTGCTTCTACTTCAACTGGTGAAGGTAATAACGCCATAACGTTATCCAGCATCGCTTGAACACCTTTGTTTTTGAAAGATGAACCACACATCATTGGAACAACTTTACCAGCAATTACTGCTTGACGTAAAGCACCTAAAACTTCTTCTTCTGTAATTGATTCGGGATTCTCAAAGAATTTTTCCATTAACGTTTCCGTTTCGTCAAATTCAGCAACTGCTTCCAATAACTGCTCACGGTACATCAATGCTTCTTCCATCATATCCGCAGGAATTTCAACAACTTCATAAGTCATTCCTTTGTCTTCTTCATTCCAAACAATTCCACGGAAGTTGATTAAATCAACGACACCTTTAAAGTGGTCTTCTGAACCGATTGGTAATTGTAATGGTAACGCAAAACTTCCCAACATTTCTTTTACCTGACGGCAAACGTTTAAGAAATCTGCACCTTGACGGTCCATTTTATTTACGAAACCAATACGAGGAACGTTGTAATTATTTGCCAAACGCCAGTTTGTTTCTGATTGTGGCTCAACACCGTCAACAGCAGAAAACAAGAACACCAATCCGTCTAATACACGTAAAGAACGATTTACCTCAACGGTAAAGTCAACGTGTCCTGGGGTGTCAATAATATTAACGTGGTATTCATTTCCTTTATAAGGCCATTTTACGGAAACAGCAGCAGAAGTAATTGTGATACCTCTTTCTTGCTCTTGCGCCATCCAGTCTGTTGTTGCACCACCTTCGTGAGTTTCACCAATTTTGTGGTTTACTCCTGAATAGTACAAAATACGCTCAGATGTCGTTGTTTTTCCTGCATCGATATGCGCTGCGATACCGATATTTCTTGTGTATTTTAAATCTCTTGCCATTTCGTATTAGAATCTAAAATGTGAAAATGCTTTATTTGCTTCTGCCATACGTAATGTATCTTCTTTCTTTTTGAAAGCAGCACCTTCTTCTTTAGAAGCTGCAACGATTTCAGCAGCTAATTTTCCAGCCATTGTTTTC
This sequence comes from Crocinitomicaceae bacterium, assembly GCA_035445045.1. Taxonomy (GTDB): domain Bacteria; phylum Bacteroidota; class Bacteroidia; order Flavobacteriales_D; family Crocinitomicaceae; genus 40-80. The sequence goes on from DAOMPZ010000003.1 coordinate 17,526, forward strand.
TCGTTTCTTTTTCTTGAATATCCAATTAACCATTTCATAGCTAATGAATGTTTTCTACTTTCACGAACGGGAGTTGGAATTTGGAATGTAGCACCACCAACACGGCGACTACGAACTTCAACAGATGGCGTAACATTCTCTAATGCTTTTTTGAATGTTTCCAAACCTGGAGTTTCCTCCACTTTTTTCTCTACGATTTCAATCGCATCATAGAAAATTTTAAACGCTAAACTTTTCTTACCATCGTACATCAAGTTGTTAACGAATTTTGTTACTTGAACATCGTTAAACTTGGAATCTGGCAAGATGACGATTGCTTTTGCTTTTCTTCTTCTCATTTCTTTTAAAGCTTAATTAATTATTTCTTAGCTTTTGGTCTTTTAGCTCCATACTTAGAACGTGCTTGTTTTCTACCTTCAACACCCGCAGTGTCTTCTGCACCACGAACGATGTGGTAACGCACACCTGGAAGGTCTTTTACCCTACCTCCACGCACTAATACTAGTGAGTGTTCTTGTAAGTTGTGCCCTTCACCTCCGATGTAAGCATTCACCTCTTTACCATTTGTAAGACGAACCCTCGCTACTTTACGCATCGCTGAGTTCGGTTTCTTAGGAGTAGTGGTGTAAACTCTTACACATACTCCTTTGCGCTGTGGACAAGAGTCAAGAGCTGCTGATTTGCTCTTGTTTACTACTTGTAAGCGACCTTTTCTGACCAATTGTTGTATAGTTGGCATACTTTAACTATAAATTTTTACAATAATATTTAGTCCCAAAACCTACTTTTGGGGGTGCAAATATAGTTAAAATAAATTTACTAACAAGTAATCGTCAATATTTTTATTGAAAAAAGGAATATTTAACAAGTGGGTTGTGGTTTGGCTTTTATTTAAACAAGTAAAAATAAGTTGATTTTTAATTACTTCTTTACTTTTTGTCCGTCAAAAAGAGAAAAAGCACTGCTTTTGAAAAAACCTCGTCGCCGTGATTTATAAGAATCAAAAATTCAACTTCATAAATCCTCCCTCTTAATCTCCCTCCCAAGGGAGAAACTTAAATCCGTCTTCGAACATGAAATTACGATACGTTAAAATTCCGCCTCGTATCTTCACTCAACACTCTTAACTCTGCACTTGCTAATGCGTTCCCAAACTAACAGCCAAGGCAATTCCGAATAAGATACTAACTAATTTTAGGAAGTTAAATTTGTGATTTTCAGATGCCTCGAATATAATTGTTGTCGAAATGTGTAAAAACATTCCAATAACAATTGCCAAGATGTATTGCATGGTCAATTCGCTGAAATTATGTCCATAAAAATGTCCAAAAAACATTCCGAGTGGTGTCATCACGGCAAAAATCATGAGTATTATCCACGATTTTAAATTGGAAAACTCACTGACTTTCAACAGGGTCATCAAGGCAATGGCAACAGGAATTTGATGTAAAATGATACCTATTAAATAAGAGTCCGTTGAAAAATGATGATGTGCATGGTCGTGTGTTAGCAATGAAGATTCGCTCATCGCTAACGGAATGCCCTCAATAAATGAATGTACGCTCAACGAAAGTAACATCACATACGGCTTGTGTCCTTTGTGTGCGTGAACGTGTCCGTGTTCAATTCCTTCCGAGAAAAATTCAAGCAATAATTGCACGATAAAACCAATAATCACAAACAATCCGACATTCGGAACTTCGTGCATATACAGTTCGGGCAAAAAGTGGTAGAACGCAAGTGCAAGTAAAAAACCGCCACCAAAAGCAAGCAATAATTTAATAATACGTGATTGTTTGACTTCGGCAACTTTCGTCAAAAAAGATACAATCAAGCCACCTGCGACGACCGCAAGAATAAGTAAAAGTGTGTTAATCCAAATGGTCATATCCGTTTTTTGTAGCGACAATTATCAGTCTATTTGATTTTTCGGGGTCAAAAGTAGTTAAATCATAATCGCCATAAAACCCTTTGACGGTAAAATTTGCTTTTTTCAATAAATTTTCAAAATCTTTTTGCTGTAACGCCTGCACTCTTTCTGTGTAACAATGCTGCTTCCCAACGTGCCCAAATGTAATGGATTTATAAATATAGTCTGTATCAGCACTTCGGGAAATGTCAAAATGAATGTCTTCGATTATCTTTTTTTCCTTTTTTACGAGTGTTTTGGCAACTTTCAAGGAGTTCATAAAATCAATGACAAGCAATCCATTTTCATTTAACATCTCATAACAAGCGGACAAAACTTTTAAGTTATCTTTCTTGTCATCAAAATAACCGAAACTTGTAAAAAGATTAAAAATCGCATCAAATTTTTCATCTTTTAACGGCTCACGCATATCGTGAACAACAAAATTCAGCGTGTCTTTTTCATTCGTTTTCGCTTGTGCAATGCTGTTTGCGGATAAATCTGCGCCAACTACGTCAAAACCTGCTTTATTTAATTGTATTGAATGTCTTCCTTTGCCACACGCCAAATCCAGAACTTTCGCTCCTTTTTCTAAACCAACCGCCTGAATGAGTTTCGCTACAAAATTTGCGGCTTCTTCCTCATCTCTGTTTTGATACAAAATATGATAAAACGGTGTGTCGAACCACTCCTCGAACCATTCTGATTTTTCCATGTTTATTTGAGATACTTTTGAGTCTTTTCTTACAAAAATAAGTGCTGTTTAGCGGTAAACCAAATATTTTGAGATTTTTTTGGGAAATTTGTGTAGTTTTGTTGGAGATATACGTGAATTAATACGAATGACAAGAATAAAACAAATAACAACAATTTTAATCGTAATCTTATTTATCGGTTGCGAGCAAAAAAATCATGAGCGAAACAATGAGATAACTCGTATTGTTTTTGCAACAGGTGGTTGTTATGGAACTTGTCCTATTCAAGCTATTGACATTGACAGCACCTTAAATTTCAACTATCACGGCGTAAGATACACACGTAAAAAAGGTTTCTATACAGGTGTTGTTACAAAAGGTTTTTGGGACACACTTAACATGAAACTTGAAAATATAAACTTCAAAGAACTTGACACAACATACGAATATTCCGTTGACGGCCTTTCTACTGAAATTTTTATCTACTACAATAACAAAGTGAAACATATACACGGAGAATATTCAGATTTACCAGATAGCGTTAGAATAGTTTATGATTGGCTTTTGACTTCAATAGGAACATTCAAATTCAAGCCCACACAAAAACGTTTGACTTTTCCTACTATAATTCAAAAACCTATGGAGGAGTTAATGCCTGAAAATATTGAATTTATTTCACCAATAGTTGGCGGTAATTACGAATGAACCTAATGAAAAAAATCGGAATTACAGGCGGTGTTGGCGCAGGCAAATCTTTTGTGTGTCAATTAATTGAAGAAAAAGGGTTTCCTGTTTTTTATAGTGATGTCGTTGCTAAAGAAATTATGACTACGGACAAACTTTTGATACAACAAATCATTTCTAACTTTGGAAAACAATCCTATTTGGAAGATAAATCGTTGAATAAAACGTACATCGCCGAGCTTATTTTTAACGATAATACCAAACGTGAATTGCTCAACAGTTTGGTTCACCCTGCGGTTTATCGGGCATTTGAAAAGTGGTGTCAACAGCAAACTTCGGAGTGGGTTTTTCTAGAATCTGCCTTGATGATTGACACAGGTAATCACGAACTTTTAGACATTGTTATTCTTGTCGTTGCCGACCACGAAACACGTATGGAGCGCATCGCCAAACGTGATGATATCGGCTTTGAAAAAATTATGGAGCGTATGAATGCACAATCGGACGACACTTATAAAAAGCAATTTGCTGATTTTGTGATTGACAATTCCAAAGGAAAAGATGTTAAGGCGCAGTTAGATAGCGTTTTAGAAAAAATATAAAGCAATCGGTTTCCAAGATAGTGCGTGAAACTTCAAATTTTGAAGAAACTTTAGTCATTAAATTTAATTTGTTCTTTTTCCCGTAAAAAGAACCAAAACCTCGTCGCTGTGATTTCTTTCGCTACCCAAATCTTCCTTGTTAGCGAAAGAACAAAAACTTGCTTCGCTTCGAACAGTTTGTTCTTTTTACGCTAACTTCGTCGTTTGGGTGCCCAGCGAAAAAATCAATGCGACCGTCCCGTCTTCGAGCAAAGTTTTTCTTTAAAACCAAGATTTCTACGCTTCGGCTTGTTGCACTATATTCGCCTTTCTCAATAAAGCTATTCACATCAACTTTTTCAACCATTTGAGTTTTCCTGCTGTGTAAGGTGGATATTTTATTTCGGGTTCAAGATAAATGGATTTTTTCAAAACAGCTTTTTGATGTGAAAATGCTTCAAAACCAAATTTACCGTGATAATTTCCAATGCCAGATGTTCCAACACCTCCAAAAGGAAGATTTTCATTACTAAGATGCATCAAAATATCATTCACACAACCACCACCAAAACTCAAAGTTTCCAACACCAAATGCTGTTCATCAGATTGATTGCTGAAAATATATGCCGCCAATGGTTTTTCGCCTTGCGTTACTTTTTCAACGGCTTCGTTTAAATGCTGAAAACTCAAAATTGGCAATATCGGACCAAAAATTTCTTCTTGCATCACTACATCGTCCCATGTTACGTTATCCATTACGGTTGGAGCGATGTAGCGTTTTTCTCGGTTGGTTTCACCGCCAATAATGACTTTTTTAGGGTCAATCATTTTTTCTAAACGATCAAAATTTCGTTCATTGATAATTTGACAATAATGCGTTGCTGTTTCGGAATAGGCTCTTTTCTTGATTTCAGCAGTTAATTTTTCTAAAAATTCAGTTTTGATATTTTCCTGAACATATACGTAATCGGGTGCGACACACGTTTGTCCAGCATTCATAAATTTACCCCACACGATACGTCGTGCCGCCACTTTTAAATCTGCATTTTCAGTAACAAACACAGGCGATTTACCACCCAATTCCAACGTTACAGGCGTAAGATGTTCCGCTGCTGCTTTATAGACAATTTTACCCACTTTTGGACTGCCTGTAAAGAATACTTTATCGAAACGTAATTTCAAAATTTCGGTCGTCTCTTCTACTCCACCTTTTACCACGTAAAGAAATTCCGAGTTAAAATTTTCGTTAATGATTTTCGCCATCACATTCATCGTATTTTCGGGTAACTCACTTGGTTTCAAGACACACGTATTACCTGCGGCGATGGCGGCGATGAGTGGTAGAAAACACAACTGAAATGGATAATTCCACGCACCAATAACCAAACAACTACCAAGTGGTTCGTTGTAAATTTTACTACTCCCCAATTGATTAGCGATGTTCGTTCGCACTTTTTTCGGTTTGGCAAGTGAACGTAAATTTTTCACATAATAATCTAAATCGTTGTAGATGAAAGCAATTTCGGTAGCGTAGGTGTCAAATTCTGATTTTCCAAAGTCCTTATAAATCGCTTCATAAAGTAGTGTTTCGTTTTGTTGCACTACGGATTTTAGTTTTCTTAATTGCTCTTTTCTAAAACTCAAATCTTTGGTTTTATGTGTCTTGAAAAAAACTTTTTGTTTTTCTAAAATTTCTGAATAATTCATTACATTTGGAGATTGATATGTACAAATATACATGGTATTTTTTTAAAACCACATAGATACATAGAACGATTATAGAGAAATCGTGATGGGTTAAATACCTTATCCAGCTTACAACCTCACGACCTTTTTAACTGGGAAAGAAACTTCCTCAACAGAAACTTTCACTTGGTAAACTCCCGAAGATAGTGATTTGATGTTTTCGTTAATGATTGTCTCTTTAGTATTGTACGTTTGTGATTTAACAATTTTACCTGTCGCATCAAGTAATTCAACAAGGACATCGCTATCAAGAGCGTAAGGTAATTCAATCGTTATTACATCTTTAACTGGATTCGGATAAACTTTAATATCTTGACCTGAACACGTTTTATTCACGGCACTAATTGGATTAAATTGTTCACTTTTTCCATTAAAATCATATTGCTTTAACGTGTAATAATAAATTTTTCCCGAAGAAATAGTGTTATCTGTAATTTGATAATCAATGCGAGTAGAGGAATTTCCACTTCCTTTTGTTTCTGCTATTTTTTCCCAAGAAATACCATCTTCGCTGCGGTAAATTTCAAAGTAATCGCAATCTCTTTCCGTTGCTGTACTCCATTTAATTACCATATCACATTCGTCGGTTTGCGCTGAAAAGTCAATTAAAGTAACAGGTAAAGGGTCGTAACAATTAAATGCGATTGCATTGGCTGCTAATTCATTTTTTGTTCCCGCACAAGAAACGCCTCCACAACTTAGCCCGTCAACATCGCGGTGGTAATATGCTTGCAGGGCAGAACTATTACAATTATTACAATCTGATTTTACATCGAATTGCAAGGCAATGGAAGTACTATTGACAGGAACAACAACTTTAACAAGATTACCTGCTACGACAATTGTTGACGCAGGTGTGCTTGAAAAATTTCCGTGATACGTAACACCTGATGGCAACGTGTAAACCAATGTATCTCCTAAGAGGCTATTTTCTCCATACGTTGTGGCATTGTGTTCGATTGTTGTTACACTATCACACGCTAAATCTATCGGAGCGACGGTTAAAAAATTAGACGTTACACCACCATTTTCTGGTACTCCGTTAATTTTAATGGCATTGGTTGAAATACTAATTCCGTTTCCTAAAGCAGTCGTTCCACAAGGTTTGTTACCAAAACCTCGCAACGCAATAGATGTTCCAGACACATAATCACAGTATGGCGTGAACGGTATTTTCACAGATGCGCTTGTCTCGTTATCATTGCTCGCATTTATCACACCTAATATTCCATTTCCTGTAATGTTTGAGTGTCCGTTTAAATCAATTTTCAAAATTCCACCTGGCAATGTTGAGATAGTTGGGTGTTGAATATTTCCACTTCCCAATGGATATTCGACCTCAATATTTGCGGTATTAACCGTCATTCCGACAGGTGGTGTAAACAATATGTAAGGGTCAACTAAATCTGCACCTTGCGTACTTTTCACTTGTGCAGTCACATAATCTTCTGAACACAAATCTAATTTAGAGCCGTTTCCAGGTTGTCTTAATATACTCAACTGTATTTGTGCTGATTCGGGATTAACTCTCAAATAAGTAGTTTCAGGGGTACACGAATAATCACAAGGATTTGTTGTTGGATATGCACTACAATTCCAACCTGCTTTAAATAAAACACTATCTTGGCTACAATTATTAGGATTAAAATGAATTCTAAATACATTATTTACACCACTTGCTAAACCTGAAACGCTAAATTTATACCAGCTATATCCTGTTGTGCCGCTACATGAATAACTACCAACGGAAGTTAATGTTCCGCCGTTTGTAATATCTTCAACACTTGTAATATTTATCGTTCCCGAACCTGTACCTTTCTCCAAGGCAAACCAAACATAAGAAGCGTTTCCAATGGAATTATTAGAAATTTTAACGTCCCAATAATTATTTCCAAGTGATGATGTTTGCACTGCTCCTGTCATGTTTTGAATGGTAATGTCTGGTCTTGTCGAGGCAACATAATTCAGCGAGTAATTCCAACCTGTACCACTTGCGACATTCGCATTTGAACTTGAAGACATAACATACTGATACGTTGCTGGAACTTTTGACGGCGTACCAAAGGCGTAATAATAGTCCCGAATGTAAATCTTTGTTTGAAATGTTTCGGTGGTTGTTGTTCGACAATTTGTAGAAACGGTTGGTCTGAAATTACCACCGTAATTATTGGTTTTTGTCACACCAAAAATAGGCCAAGAACCGTCGTTGATATACGTGTGTGCATTGCCAATCACATAATTAGGTGTTAGCACTTTTGGTACTGACGGAGTTCCAAATGGGCCTGCATTTTTTACTAAATCTGTACTGACTAAATCATAGCCGTTGGTTTTAATGAAAACAATCGAGTCAATGTAAACCATTGGCCTAAACTCCTTAGTATATTCTTTTCCGAATGAATTAAAACGTCGAGCAATATACGCAAATCCTGACCCTGGGATAAACGAACTACACTCCGAGGCATTTGTTCCATTTGAACCAATTATTGAACTTGTTCCAACTAAATACATCTCTGGCACCCATTGATTACAATAATCATCTGTACCTCCATTACTGTTGTAAAAATACCATGTACCACCGCTTTGAATGTCTTCTTGTGGCAATCCTGCGTTCGTGGATACAATGTAACGGGAAATTGTGAAAATACTATCGCCTGCTTGTATTCCTCCGACAGGGAGACAGATGTTCCAATCTATTTTTTGCATTCCCGTAACAGATGGATTTGCAAAAGAAGAAAGCGTACACGTGTTAATCATGACTCCTGCTCTCCAAATTTCCGCAATTAAATTCACAGGTGTTAGTTTATTCACGTTCGTCGGAGATAGCGTTGTTCGAGGTAATTCAAAACGCAAATGAAGATTCGTCGCATTGCTATTTTGAATAGCTGTTCCTGTTATTTGTATGGTATCTAAAAAAAGTGCTTTTTTCAAGTCGTAAGCTGATATATTGCTCGCAACTTGGCGTGTAGCTAATGTGTGATTTGTCCAACCAAGACAGCCATCAGTTCTTCTAACTACTGGTTGATAACTCGTTGGTCCAACTGGGCAAGGTGTAGGACATTGAGCATACGTAGAAAATGTCGCACAGTATTTATTATAAACGTTACACTTACAAGAAGATGTTATGTCATAAATTCGTACTAAGCTGTGCCATAAATTCAAATTACCAGACGTTCCGCACGTATAGGTCAAATCAATACCTGCTTTTCCTATTGTTGCATTAGGCGAGGTAATGATTAACGTATCGCCAGACATCGTATAACTAATAGCACTTCCGTTATAAATGGCGTTTGCTGGAGATGCTACGGTTAATCCTGCTGGTAAAACCAAGCGGTATTGGTAGCGACTATTGCCTCCTGCGTAAACGTTTGAGATACCTCCAAAATTTGTATAATCAAACTCAAACCGATAAACACCACCATTTGTGATATTTGATGGAAAATAGGAGTTTGTTCCAAAATTCGTTTCGGCAATTTTTGCACCTGATGCTCGCACAATAGAAACAATGTGATTGTCACACATATCTTCATACTCTAAAACATGACCTATGTGTTGTCTTACTTGTACACCGCAAGCTGTATTACAAACGGTAGCAATATCCCATGTTATATTTAAGGTTGTTCCTGGTGCTAAATCATCGTAAAATCCATCGCCGTCTAAATCTTCCAAACCTCCAACTCCGTCAGGGTCAGTTGTAAATACGTTGTTGAAATCTAAAACATACGTTGTGGTGTTACTTCCAACTGCCGTAACAGCGGTTGCCCCGACTCTGAAATTTGACATAACAAAGCCCATACCTCCTACTCCCCAATTTCCTGCCGAGGAATAATTCCCCATGCGAATCTTTAAGTTATACATCGTAGCCGCATCACTGTTTCCTGCACCATTATTCGTATAACTCGTACTTTGTTGCCATGGAGTACAAATATCCACGTATCCAATATCGGTAATTACAGGCGTAGTTGAAAAATTAGCTGCTCCACTCACCATCGTTACCGTTCCAGTCGTTGTTGTAATCTGACAAGGAAGTAAATCTGTGGAGAGCCAACCTGTACCGTAATGCGTAGTGGTAGCGGTACATTTATTAATTTTAATAGGTTCGGTAATGTTAAAGTTTTCGTTGGGGTCTAATTTGTTGTCGCCACCGAATATAGTATTTCCAAAAATTTTATAAAAAATCGTATCTCCACTAACTACATAAGGAGAAAAATCTGTACCTGCAATCGTTATCTTATCACTATTCGTATTTTCTATTGCTCCTGTCGGATATACAACATAAAAATAAATCGTATCTATTGCCCCGTAGCCACCATTTGTTATCTTGATACTTCTCGTGGTTGTCATTCCTATCGTTGCATTTACGACGGGTATTGGTGCTGTTAAAGTTAAAGATGCAGCTGTTACGTTGTAATTATTTTTAGAAATATCAAAATCAACGTTCGTACACGAACTACCCAACACTTCTACACTGTCTTTAAAGGTTGTTTCGGTAACGCAACTTGCTTTTCTATTAATCGAAAAAATTATTTCTGTTCCACTTCCTGTAAATTGAAATACAGGTGTTCTTAGGTCAGAAACATCTTGCTCAATAATATTCAACGTACCTGCTGAAATAAGCGAAACAGACCCCTGCACATACGTAATATCTGCTGGAAGTTTTATACGAACGGTATTTTCGTCAACAGGGTTACACGTACCTGCAAAAGATAGTTTTACATATAATTTACTACTGCTATATGCACTGGTTATATTCTCCGCAGGAGTAGGATAACTAATAAACACCTGCGCCTTAGCAGAAAAATTAGTTGCAATCGCTATAAAAAATAAAATAATTAAAAGTTTTTTTCTAATCATGATTGATAGTGGTCAAACGTGTTTTGTAAATTTTTTGCAAAAATACAGATTTAATTTTAAATTAACATTAACCATTTTTACAAATAAATTCATCGTAAAACATTTCGACTACAAATCATACCGTCATAATCCGTATATTTGCTCAAAATTTAATTTCTAAAATGAAAATGATACAAACACGTTATTTAATTGCGTTGCTTGTAGGTATTGTTTCCTTTGGTTCTTACGGGCAATACTACAATTTATACGAAGATGATTTTGAAACAGATTTAGGCTGGAATTTCGACAACGGTTTAAACAACAACCATTTTGTTTTTGGCGAATGTGCAGGCAATACCTTTCCAACAAGTGGAAATACTGCGTTATATGTCGCTCCGATGACAGGAACAGGCACAGACTGTACAGCAGGTTCGCAAGTATCTTTTGCCTACAATCCGACAGCAAGTGGAAACGACACTGTTTGGGCGTACAAAGACATTATTTACGGTGGCTGTGGAAACGAAAGTTTGGTTGTAACTTTAGATTATAAATGTACCGTTGGCGGAAACAGCGGAGCGGCATTTGTGTATCGTTTAAATAGTTCAGACCAATGGACAACTCTATCTTTAATCGGGAGTTCGGCAACGTGGCAAGCGTTAAGTTTGGCTTTACCAAGTGCGTTAAACGGTCAAGATTTTCAGTTAGGCGTGCGCTTTGCTTTTGACGACATTGCTTCGGCAGGCGTTCCGTTAGCGATTGATAATTTAGTTGTCAAAGGCTTGGATAAAATCAAACCAACAATTACGTGTCCTGCAACACATCAACTTTATGGAGACACAACGTGTTCAACGGTTTTACTTGATTTAAAAGGATTAGTAACCGTAAACGACAACTGTACGCCAACAGCGCAGTTGCTAATTTCGATGAACCCCAATATTGGCGAGCAAATCACGGGGGATACACAGCTAACTTATACAGTAAAAGATGCGTCAAACAATGAAGAAACCTGCATCACGACGATTTCGATAATTGACACTATCAAACCCAAAGTAACTTGTGTTTATTCTTATACGACGACTACGAACAATACAAACTGTGATTTTGCGATGCCCGATGTGACAAGTTTGGTCTTGACAATTCAAGATAATTGTTCAGTTTCCAATTTTATCACCACACAAAGTCCACTTGCGGGAACAAACGTAACAGGAGCGCAAGATGTAACGCTTTCTGTCGCAGATGAACAAGGAAACATCGGAACGTGTATCGTCAAGGTTTTACCAACAGATACGGTTGCACCAACGATTATTTGCCCTGCGGATAAATCAGTGAGCAACGGAACAACGTGTTTGTTTACCATGCCCGATTATACCAACGAAGCAACGGTTGCTGACAACTGTATTTTAATGCCAACCAATCAAAATCCAAACGCAGGACAAGCGATAAATATCGGCATTCATACGATTGAACTCGTTGTCCGTGACCAATCGGGAAATGTCGCATCGTGTACGTTTAACTTAGAAGTTTTAGAAACCGAAGCACCTGTTTTCACGAATTGTCCAACGGCAATAGCAACGTGTAATCCGCTTGTAACGTTTGACGACTTAACCGCAACAGATAATTGCTCGGCACAAGTTACCAAAGCAGATAATACCAATTTACATTCGGGTGATGTTTTCCCAGTAGGAACCACACAATTAGAATATGAAGCAACGGATTTATCTGGGAATGTAGCAACGTGTGCGTTTTCAGTTACGGTTTATGATTTGCCCGAAACACCAACTTTAATTCAAAATCCAATTGAAATTTGTAACCAGACAAGTGTTGCGGTTGTGGCTAATCCTGTATCACAAGGAACAGGTTTTTGGTCCTTACCACCAAGTTCAACTTTAACGATTACCAATCCCAACCAAGCAAATACCACCGTTTCGGGCTTAGAAATTGGCGACAATAACGTTATTTGGAATACCAGTTCACAACATTGTGGCGACAGTTCAATTACATTGATAATTAAAAATTCTGCTGCACCTTCAACAGCGACAATTTCGGTTGATTCGACGTTTAGCTGTAACGACAATACGTTTATTTTATCGGCACAACAACCACAAATCGGTAGCGGAAAATGGTCTGCGGACGACACAACGATTGTCTTTTCAAACCCAAACAATCATAATGTGATGATTTCAGAGATGAATGGCGGTTGGAACACATTTTACTACACAGTTTCAAATGGTGTTTGTCCAGCATCAATCGACTCGGTTAAATTGTTTAAAATGGTCAAACCCGAAATTTTGAATTTCCCAAGTGACACAACACTTTGCGAGCAAACTACCTTGCATTTGGAAGGAACTGTTCCACCTTCGGGAATTTCAGCGATGTGGTATTTTGACCAAGGAAACGGCAAATTTTCAGACGAGGAAAGCCCAACGACTGATTTGTCGAACTACAAATTAGGAACGAGTGTTTTAGTTTACTCATTCACACATCCATTCTGCGGACTTCGGGAAGATACGTTGATTTTGACCTATAATAATTGTGACGGAAAAGAATTTGTCATTCCGACTTTAATTACGCCTAACCAAGACGGCAAAAACGATTATTTTGTCATTGACGGCTTAAACGCCAAATATCCAACGTGTCGTGTGACCATCGTGAACCGCTACGGAAATGTTGTGTTTGAGTCGAAAGGTTATGCGCAACCGTGGGAAGGCACATACAACGGAAAACTGCTACCTGTCGGGACGTATTATTATGTCATCGACTACAACGACGGAAGTGGTAATAAATTAACAGGGCCAATTAGTATTGTTCGCTAAAAATTGAAAACGATGAGAAAAAATATCATTCTATTAGTAAGTATGTTAACGTTTGGAATGGCGAGCGTTTCGGGACAGCAAGAATTTCAGTTTGGAAATTACACGCACAATCCCTATATTTTTAATCCTGCTTTGGGCGGATTGACGGATTTTACGCAAATTGATTTGGGTTACCGCAATCAGCACGTTAGCTCGGAAGGAAATCCTGTAACGATGTATTTATCGGGAAGTACATCTTTTTATTTTAAAAATAACAAAGCCGATGCAAAGGTTTTTAATCCCGATGCAAAGATGATGTATGCACCGCCGTTAAATGGTGTTGGTCAGTTTAAACACGTTGTGGGCGGAAAATTAGTCAGCGATGCAATTGGGCCGTTTCAGAAAACAGGTTTGTTGGCATCTTATTCGGTTCATTTACCCTTGACAAGTACGATGAATATCGGTGCAGGACTTGGTTTAGGTTGGAACAACATCGGTATTAATCCGTCCAAAGTGGTTGTTTACACCGAAAATGACGATGTTTTGCAAAGTTTTGGTAGTCGTTGGAATCAAAATAATTTAGATGCACAATTCGGACTTTCGTTTTACACCGACCGTTTTACCTTTGGTTTTAGCGGAACACAATTAGCATCAAATAAATTGAAATTTAGTAATGCACTTAACATCAGTAAGCTGACAAGTCATTGGTTGCTTTATTCATCTTACAAATGGAACGCCACAGACGACATTATGGTTGAGCCGTTTGCCATGATGCGCATGACTAAAAATACGCCTGTTAGTGCCGACCTTGGCGCAAATGTGCATTACAAATACGTTTGGTTGGGCGTTCAATACCGTACATCACGCTCGTTTGTCGCCTCTTTTGGCTTGAACTTCTTGAAAAACCTCTATTTGAGTTACGCCTTTGAATACAGTGCCAAATCAACACGCATTTCAACCGCAGGTACACACGAAATCCAGTTGGGAATTTATTTTGGCAAATCACGCAAAGCAACGAAAAAACAAGATGAACCAAGGGAATTAGAAGATGTAAAAATAAAGGTGGAGGAATAAGGGAAATAATTTTCCTATGTGATTAGAAAAAAATAATTATCTTTGAGGAAATAAAAAACAGACTTGAATAATGACATCGCTATAAAAGTTGAGAACTTGTCTAAAGTTTTTCCACTTCGTCAACCACAGGAAGACGAAAACGGAAATCTTGTGCATGAACATTGGGCATTGAAAGATGTGTCGTTTGAAATCAAAAAAGGCGAAAGTGTCGGTATTATCGGTCCAAATGGAAGTGGGAAAAGTACACTTTTAAAAATATTAGCTGGTGTTACCAAACCAACTTCGGGAAAAATAACAATAAAAGGAAAGGTAGCGAGTATCTTAGATATTGGTGCAGGTTTCCACCCCGAATTAAGTGGTCGGGAAAATGTTTTTCTCAACGGACAAATTCACGGTTTTTCCAAAAAAGAAATTGAAGCAAAGTTTGATGAAATCGTTGCCTTTTCGGGTATTGAAAAATTCATTGATGAGCCTGTGAAAAACTATTCCAACGGAATGTATTTGCGCTTAGCATTCTCAATAATGGCACATTTGGACTTTGATGTGTATTTGTTTGATGAGGTAATGAGTGTGGGAGATGTGAGTTTCTCACATAAGGCAAAAAGTAAGATAAACGAACTGTCTTCAAACAAAAAAACAATAGTAGTGGTTAGTCACAATATACCGGAATTGGAAGATTTTAGTAACAACATCTCAATAGAAAAAGGAAGGATAAAAATGTTTTCCGACTCAAACATGGTATTATCCAACTATATAAATAGAGCGATGATAATTAAATCACTCATAGAAACACCTTCTACCATAAGCAATTTTGACGGTATAAATACAAATTCAGAAATAAACTTGTTGGGTATTACTGTTTCTCAAAAAGAAACAGCTATTTTACAAAATAATAAAGAGTTGAAGTTTACTATTCATTTTGAAAAACTAAACAGTAAAAATCAAACAACATTGGCGCTAAAAATACGAGACATAATGGGAGGTAATGTATTATCAACCACCCCATTATTAAATGGGCTTGAAAATATCCAAAACAAAGGGTGCTATACTGCAAAATGTATATTTCCAGCTTATTTTTTCGGGTATCAACCATACAGCATAGATTTATATTTCATTAACCAAAATATACATGAAAGTCCTACGCAAAATAGCGCAGAAATAGCAAACCGCATCGTAAATTGCACATATAAATATGAAAGTATTGTTTCATTTAAAATGCAATTTACCAATTTGAATGAACAAATAAAAAAAATGAACTTTACCAGTGGACTTTTTATGAAACTAGAATGGGATATTGTAAATTAAATCATAAACTTTTATGCTCAACTTAGAATCCGTTATACAAAACAAAGACCTGCTGTCCACTTATAGAAATTATAATTTGCTGTGGGAACAGAATATACATGTTCCATATTATAATTATTTTGGGATAAACTTTAATGGTAGCGAAATAGTTTCTATTAAATTTTATTTTCATACGTTTAAAGAATTGAGCAAAAACCAGCTTTTGCAGTTTATCCCCACAGATACAGATTTTAATCAATATTATAGTTATCATATAAAATCCGATATTCAAAATATCGAACATTCTGGTTGTGCATTTGAAGTGAAGTTTTATAAGGATATAGAAAATCTCGTGAAAGGATTTCATTTTAGAATACCCTATACGGTAGAAACTTTAGAAAAAATAGGAAAACCTCAATTTTTAGGTCAGGCTGTTAATTTTAAAATTTTCAATATAGGTATCAATTACGAATACTTCCCCAATAATCCCTTAAGAAAAACCTACTTTTATTTTAATCAACCTAAGGATATAGAATATTTTTCTGACCGCTTTAAGCAAGATTGCATTAGAAATGCTAAATTAGTAGAGTACTCGGAGTCAGAAACTTTTTCAAAAATAAACACTTGGTATGGAAGAAACCATATATTGACTGAAAAAGCAAACACTTTTGAATATCCCATCAAGCAAATAATTCAGGATATATGCTTTAAGTATAATTTAAAAGCTACTTCTTTTGGTTTTTATGAAAATAAAAACATAAAATCGGTTTATTTTGTTGATGCAGATCCTCAAAAGCCATTGTACTATGAAAGGAATCCCGAGTTAACATATACAAATACGTTTAAAAATTTACTAAAATTGTAATGTTTAATTATTTTAAAAGAAAAAATGAATGCAGATATCAAATACCTGATTTAAAATCGGTAGAATTTTATCAAAACTTCTATAAATATTATCCTTTACTGCAAAAAAAAGAAGTGGTCTATTTTAAACAATCTGATTGCTATGGAATTTTCACATTTAAACTAGTTAAAGAAATATTAACCGATGCAGAACGGTTTTCTACGCAGGTGTTGAAAATTCAAGATAAAATACTGTTGGGTGCTGAAAACAAAACCCACACCACCAACAAAAAATATCTATTCGAAACCCTTTCTTTCCTGAAGCCAAATGGAAATGATGACGAATTATTTTCTGACATTTGGTCTGTTTTGAAAGAAAATATAAATAAAAAAAATAAATTTGATATTGTTCAAAATTTAGTTGAACCTTTTGTTTTTTCATACATTACAAGAAAATTAGGGATACATAAAGGGTTTACAGATTTTGATATTTTTTCATGTGAAAATCCCATTCAAAAAACTATAGAAAATATAAATATGTTATATAATGATCTATCGTTAATTGATGAATATGTTCAAAAATGTATCGAGGAAAATATATATTCCAATGAGTTTAAAAAATTGATAGAAAAAATAAACGTAAACCAAAAACATAATACAGAAGAACTAACAAATTTTTTAAAACTGCTTATTTTAGCAGGAATAGAGACTACATCAAGTTTTTTGGCTTCGGGGCTATATTGTTTTTTCACTAATAATAGTGTACAAGAAGTCCTCTTAAAAAACAGTGTAATGTGGGACAGTTTTTTTGAAGAAGTATTACGGTGTTTTTCTCCAGCGCAATTTACTTTCAGAACCAATTTAGAAACTATACAAATATCAGGTATAGAAATTCCAAAAGGTAAAACTATAGCCTTATCTATTGGCGCGGCCAATAAAGATGACAATTATTTCCCAAATGCTAATGAGTTTATCTTAAATAGGACAAATAAACATATAGCTTTTGGTTTATCTAAACATAAGTGTGTAGGAGAAAGATTAGCTATGTATATAGCAAATCATTTTTTTAAAAGATTTATGTATATACAGGGTGATATAAAGTATCTGAATAAATATGGAAATCACAACAATGTATTCAGCTTTAGAATAAACCAAATAATAGTAGAAAAAAATAGACTAAGATGAATGTTACCGATATAGACAAAGAAATAGTCTATTTAATTGATAAATTAAAGGCAATACAAAACTCAAACGGCGGTTTTGAAACTTTTTTTAAGCAACCTTATTACAATCCAGATAAAGGTTGGATGAAATTTCCAGACAATGCAGTATTTGATACAGCATGGGGACTCATTCCTTTATTAAACATAAAGACAGAAACTGCCCGTCAAATTCTCAATAAAGGAGTACAATATTTATTAACCACACACAATTTTAAGCAGAAATTATGGTCATATCCAATATTATCAAAAGAGTACCTTCATTTTTACGACTTAGATTCTACTGCATTAAGTGCTTATGTGTTGAATGCAATAGGAAAGAAGATAGCTAATAAGCAACTTTTAGATGAATTGATTATTAAAAACAATTATCCCGTATTTGTTTATCCCAAAAAATATTTAAAAACTATTTCTTTGGTAGATAATATTTGTTTATATTGGCACAATACAAAGGTAAAAAAAGGAGCTGCATTTAAGAGACAGCTGATGCATCATACAGATACAGATGTAGCGGTAACTTTTAATACGTTACTGTATATGGGGAAAACAAGTAAAAATAGGACGTTAGTAGAAAGAGTGCTTCAAGTAATCCACCAAAATACATACAATTCCTTGTATTATCCTACTCGGTTTCACGTATTTTATTGTATGGGAAGATTAAAGTCTCATACACAAGTGTTTAGTAAAGAAACTATAAAAATCATTGAACACCAAATACAAGATTTATATAACTTATATTGGGAAAATTCTGAACAAATCAATCGAATTTTATTATTAAATACCATTTACACCTTTGGTTTAGCAGATGCGGAAAAGTATTCCGCTTTGGAGGATGAAGTGTGGATGGATATAAAAGAAAGCAGATGTTTTGATTTGTTGGGAATTTATTCTAGCAATATAAAAACCGACACCCAACCTGGTACCAATCTCCCTAATACCTACTTTGGTTCTCCCGCAATAACGTGTTCTTTATATTTAGAATTTTTAAATTTGTATCGTAAACGTTTTTATGGAAAATATTATGGAGAGGAATAATCAGATTATCATTCATGTTGGTTTTCATAAAACGGGTTCAACTTTTATACAAGACTACTTTTGTAAACACCCAAATGTTTTGTTTTTAAAAGAAGAATTTTCTTCCCTTGCGAATGGAGAGGGGGAAATCCCTCTTATTGAAGAGGAAATTTCCTCAAGAACTATCTTTATTAGCAATATGCGATTGACCGTAAATAGCTGGGGATTATCTGAATATGATAGGGTTTTTAAAGTATTATCATCAACTGAAATAAGAGAGCATCAACTAAAAATTGCAAAAGATTTAAAGAAATTGTTTCCGAATGCCAAGATATTAATAACTAGAGAAAAGAACGATTTATTAAAATCACTTTATTCTCAATACCTACTAAATGGAGGGACAAAAACATTTAAAGGCTTTAGTCTTAATCAGAATCATATAAACTCTTTTTTTGATTTTAAATTTGTCGAACAAGCGTATGTTGAATTGTTTAGTCAAGAAAATGTAACGTGTATGGATTATTCTAATCTAAAAGCAGATGCTGTTTCTTTTCTTCAACAAGTATGTAAATTATATCACATTCCTTTTGTGGAGTTTGAACCCGTAATTATTAATAAATCATTATCGCAATGTCAAAAAAGCAAATTAAGAATTCAAAATAGAATGGTTTTATTTTCGTTGTCTTTTTATCGTAAAAAAAACAGAAATAAGCATTTTCAAAAATACATAGCCAATTTGATAGCTAAAAATTCAAAATAAAATGAAATTTATATTTACAGTAATAGCCGTTTTAGTGACGTCAGTATCTTACGCACAAAGTGATAAGAAAGACATTTTTTATGCTGATTATACTTCCTTTCTAACTTATTTGTCTGATTCTATTCAAAAAATAGGCAAAGACATTGACCGCTTAATTTTTATTCGACGAGAAGTAGCAAAAACCATCAAAATAGGTGCGGGAGGTAAAGACATTTCCACCATACATGAACATTGGACAGAATTATCACCTAAAGAATTTTATGATATATTTAAAAACAATGAAGGAACGACAAAGTGTGGTGGAACCTCCGAATATTTAAAAGGCGTTTATGAGAATTTGGGATACACAGCCGAAACTTTTGACATGGGTTGCCCCGATGTTTACACACATGTAGTAACTATTGTGAAAAATAAAGATGATAATAAATATTACCTACAAGATGCTTTTCACAATGTTTCTTACTCGTTGACAAAAGATAAGATTTATCCTGATTTTGCAACCATAATTAAACTATTAAAATCAAAGAAAGCCAGAAAAATAAAAGTGAAATACGACACAAAAGCCTTTGATTTCGATACAACGGGATTATATCAACAATTACAGAAAAGAGGAATGGAAAAGAAATACAAATTAGCCCTAATTTTTTCTAACATAAATCGCAAAAAGTTCGTTAAAAGAAGCCAAAAAATAGCGTTAAGGAAAGACAATTGCTTAAATAATAACGAACTTCCGAAGAACCCTCTTTACCTAATGTTACTTCCTTTGGAATACAACTCACCACTCATTAAGACATTTTACGAAAATTGACACAAACTATCATTCATATCGGTTTCCCGAAAACGGGTTCAACTTTCCTCCAAGGCTATTTTGAAAATAACCCGCTATTTTATCACGACAGAAATCGCTTTTTAAATTATTATCAAACAGGAAATATTGACGAGACGGTTATTCGGCAAACGGCATTAAATTTTGATGTTTTATCAGAGGAAACATTGGCTATTTGGGCAGGAAAATCAACTGATGATTTTAAAACTTACAACATCAAATATGACATACGTAAACAACAACAAAAAGTCGCCCAACAACTTTATCAACTCTATCCGAATGCGAAAATTTTAATTGTCACTCGCAATTATTCATCTCTAATTAAAGCATTGTATTCACAAAATTTATTTGGCGGAAATTATCGCTCTTTGAAACGTTTCTTGAAAGAGGATACAGATGGAATTAGCTACTTGTTTAATTATGATTATGTTATTAATTGCTACCAACAACTATTCGGAAAAGAAAACGTAATTATTCTACCGTTTGAATTTTTACAAGAAAACCCAAAAGGATTTTTAAATCATATTGAGCACGTTTTTGATTTTGAACACTTTGATTTTTCAACAGATAAAATTCATTCTTCGCTTAATTCATTTTCCATTCCCGTTATCCGAGTTCTTAATTTTTTAGCGATTAATTATATTCGTTTTTTTACAAAGAAACAAAATAAACACCAACAGTTTTTAAACTACGTAGCTTGGCTTTATGATTTCAAAGAAAAATGGATGAAGAATATCAAGTTTGGAAAACCGCTCAAAGTTCCAGTATCAAAGTTGAAAATAAACGAATTTAACCAAAACTGCAAATTAGTGAAATTTGAAGGGAAATTATCTCGTTTTAATAAGCTTTATGAAAATTGAAAGACTAAAAACACTGTGAACATGCTAAACACATATTTCAAATTTAACCGAACAAAAAACGAACAAAGTTTTGCTAATTAGGAATCTAATTCCTAATTTTACAAAAAATAATTTAATTGATTCAAAGGTTATTATATGACAAAGCATTGGAAGCAATAGAAAAGTATCCTATTGTTGCCATAACAGGACCGAGACAATCGGGAAAAACAACTTTTTCACAGTTGTTAAAACCTACCTATGCGTATGTGAATTTGGAGGATTTATCGGTGCGAGATTTTGCAAGCTCTGACCCAAAAGGTTTTTTAGAAACATACCAAAATGGTGTTATTATTGATGAAATTCAGTATGTTCCGCAATTATTTTCTTATTTACAAGTTTATACAGACCAACGAAAAATCAATGGAGAATACATTATTACGGGTTCTCAAAATTTTCTGATGATGGAAAAAATCAGTCAATCATTGGCTGGTCGAGTTGCGCTTTTCAATCTATTACCTTTTTCACTCTCCGAACTAAAACAAGAGGGGGCATTTGCGGATCGTTCATGGGAAGAGTATTTGCTTTCTGGATTTTATCCACGAAAATGGGTAAATGCTATTGAACCATTTGGTTTTTACGAAAATTATGTAAAAACGTATGTTGAACGAGATGTTCGACTTATCAAAAACATAACGGATTTAGACTTGTTCCAAAAGTTTCTTCATCTATTAGCAGGACGAACAGGACAATTATTCAACCAAAGCAGTTTGGGAGCAGAATTAGGTTTGGACAACAAAACCATCAATTCGTGGCTGGGTTTGCTTGAAGCATCTTTTATCGCATTTAGATTACAACCGTATTACAATAATTTCAACAAACGCATTGTTAAAACCCCCAAAGTTTATTTCTATGACACAGGACTTTTGTGTTATTTATTAGGTATTCGCTCGGAAGAAGATTTGAACGTGCATTTTGCTAAAGGGCAATTATTTGAAAATCTGATTATTTTGGAATTATTAAAGAAAACAAAAAATCTAAATGGATATGAACGTTATTATTTTTGGCGTGATAGTTCGGGAAATGAAGTAGATGTTCTCATAGAAAGAGGACAGGAACTGTTTGCTATTGAGATAAAATCAGGAAAAACAATTCATTCCGATTTCTTCAAAGGATTGAATCATTTTCAAGCCTTACAAAATAATGCAAAAAACGTTTTGGTTTATGGAGGAAAAGAATCTCAAAAAAGAACAAATTGTTTGGTTTTGGGAGTAAATGATTTAGAAACACTTTAACTTCTTATGCCAATTGCTAAAACAACTAAACACATATTTCAAATTTGACCGTTGGTGGATTCCTAAAATTGCACCTGGAGTTTTTACGTATTTTCTATTTTCATATTTGAACTCGAACGGAACAACGATTTCATTCAATCAAAGTACAATCCTTTTATTTTTTCTACTTTTTACCTTGGCTGTTTTTGGTCATTTCGTGAACGATTATTCGGATTATGAATATGATGTTAAAGCTGACAAAATTAATATATTCCGCAAAATTAAATTAAAATATGCCATTCCAACACTTATTCTACTCACAATAGTTTCTGCTGTTTTTGCATTTTTAATCAATTGGAACGTTCTGGGTTTAGTAATTATTCAAATTTCATTTAATGTTTTTTATTCCTTACAACCCTTTCGATTAAAAGAACGAGGTTGGTGGGCAATGTTAATTACAGGATTTTATGAACGAGTTATTCCCTATTTAATTATCATTTTTTCAATTATTACCGAATGGAATAATACCCTTGCGGTCTTCATGTTAATTTATTTACTTTGGGCGTATCTTTGGGAGTGTCGAAACTTCATAAATGGGCAATTAAGCGATAGTGAAGATGACAAAAAACTACACCTACAAACATTGGCGGTTGTGAAAAACATCACCATTATTCAAGGAATTAAAAACAAATTAATTATTATTGAGTTTATTTTTCTACTATTTTGGAGTACTTTTTTAATTTACACCAACATTCTGTTTAGCTTCGTGATTATAGCGTTTTTAACGCCTATTATTCATCAATTTATTCAAAGAAATACAACAATATTTAAAACTAAAGAATCATATATAGATTTTGTTTATCTATATACTTTATTACCGATATTTATTTTAGGGTTAATTTATTTCGATAAACTTCATTGGAGTTTTGGCATCATAATCGTGGCGTTCCGAAGTAATTATTTATTTCCAACCATTCAAACTATTTTTACTCGCTTATATTATTTTCTTAAAGGAATTACATCAAAAATCGTCAATTATTCTATCTACTACATTCGTATGGTTTTTAAAAAAAAATGACACTACGAAAATTTCTTAAATCAATATTTTATCTATCTTTAAGCCTCAATAATTCATTTCAACCAATCTATGAAAAAAGCAGTTGTCTTAGGTGCTGGTGGTTTTATCGGCTCACACTTAGTAAAACGGTTAAAAACAGAAGGATTTTATGTTATTGGAGCTGATTTAGTGAATCCTGAATTTTCCCCTACACAAGCCGATAAGTTCTTGATAGGCGATTTACGAGATATTCATTTTGTAGAAGAAGTCATTCCTGACGATTGCGATGAGTTATACCAATTAGCCGCTGATATGGGTGGTGCTGGTTATATCTTTACAGGCTTACACGATGCAGACGTTATGCACAATTCGGCGCAAATCAACTTAAATGTAGCGCATATTGCCACGAAGAAAAAAGTAAAAGCCTTATTTTATTCTTCATCAGCGTGTATTTATCCCGAATTTAATCAACTTGACCCTGAAAACCCAATGTGTGAAGAAAGTTCGGCCTATCCTGCGCAACCCGATAGTGAGTATGGTTGGGAAAAACTTTTTAGCGAACGCATGTATTTTTCTTATCACAGGAATTACGGCTTAAATGTTAAAATTGCTCGTTTTCATAACATTTACGGCAACGAATCTGCTTGGAATAATGGTAAAGAAAAAGCGCCAGCTGCACTTTGTCGAAAAGTGGCAGAAGTTGAAAATGGCGGAACAGTTGAAATTTGGGGTGATGGCAAACAAACACGCTCGTTTCTCTATATTGAGGATTGTTTGGACGGCATAACAAAACTTATTCGCTCTGATTTAACAGGGCCATATAACATTGGTTCAGAAGAAATGATTAGCATTAACGACTTTGCGAAATTAATTGCTGGTATTACTGGAAAAGAGATTAACATCAAAAATATTGACGGCCCTTTGGGTGTCCGTGGACGAAACTCAGATAATCGTAAAATAAGCTCGGAACTAGGTTGGCAACCAAAATATTCGTTAAACGAAGGAATAAAAATGTTGTATGAGTGGATAGTGAAAGAAGTTGACGCAAACAACAATCACTAAATTATAATCTTTATGGGTTATCAGAAAACAACTGATAAATACGATAACCATCTCTATCAAAGATTTTTATAAATTCTTGCCCGTTATACTGCTCTTTTTGCTTAGTAAAGTGGAGTTTTTTATTTAGTTTTCCATTTGGGAACAACATTATATGGGTAATTATTTTGTTATTCACAATACTGTCAAAGGTTTGTTCATTCCAATTTTCTGCTACGTCTTCATCAAAATCTACAGATGATACTACGTAAGAATATTTTTGAGATATTAATTTTAATTGTTGAATTGTTTCGTTTGTTAATTTATTGTATAATAGATTTTTTTCATACAACTTACTTAACACCAGCCAATTTTGTGTTCCATACTCCATTTCATTATCTACATAAAAGTACCCATTTTTCATTGTGCTTACATACTTTGAACTTTCATGAAAAGCCTTTGGGTATTTTAAATAATTTTCAGTCTTTTTCAGACTTATAATAAATAGACCATTCATTGAAATGATAAATAGCAAAATTATCCCTGTGCGAAGGAACACACCTCTTTTAGACAGTATTTTTATATATAGAAAATTGGCTACAAAAGGTATTAATGGAATCATATAAATCATAAGATATCTTGGTTGTAGTGTTAATGTTCCATTGATTATTTTATATAGAAATGGAAAAAGCGGAAGTACATACAGCGAAAACAATATTAGCTGTTTATATCTTGTTGTTTTATTTGTACCTAAAATAGATATAACGGTCGAAATAATGGATATACTAACGAATGGAATATAAGCAGATGATAAGAGGAAAAACTTAATGGCTGATTGCGGAGATGTATTTTTAAAATGTATTTTCACTTCATAGTCACTGTATAAAATACCTCGCAATGGGTGTTGTCCATAAGTCATCTCTAAAAAGAAAATGATTAAAATAGATGATAAAAGCAAACAAAATAGATTGAAATAGTTTATTTTTTTCATAGATTTTAAAAACGGCAGTAACGCGACAAGCATACAAGTTATGACCCAACCTTCATATCTCAATAAATTAAGGCAACCTATGCAGAGGATTATTGGAAACAAATAACGATGAGAATCTTCTGTTGTCCACTTTTCAATAAAGTAATAAGCGTAAAGGATAAAAAGAACATAGAACACTTCGCTCATCACAAGTGTCGAAAATAGGATATGCTGTCCGTAAAAAATGAGAATAACAACAGAAATTAACGCTATTGTTTTATTTTTAAACTTGAGTAAGGTTAACTTGTATAGTGGATAAATTGCCAACGAACCTATCACGGCTGACAATATTCGGGGAACATATTCCCAATCACCCGACAATTTACCGACTATACCAACAAAATAAAAATGTAGCGGAAGCCAGTCTATCGAAGGCATATAAAAACTTTCGGAAACAATGAGTTTACTAAATGGTGTTTGCTCAATAAAATTCATCCAACCTTTAGCGGTAATCAACCTTGCAGGAGCATCACCATTACATGCGTTATCCGTTAAAAATAAAGATACTAAACGAATTAAAAATGCTATTATGAAAAGAATAAACAGTGTTTTGTTAAACGATATTTTAAAATGCTTAATTTGCTTTTTATAATATAAAACACCATAGATGAATAAAATAAATAATGAATTCAAAATGAGATTAGGCAACAAAAATAAAGAGAAACATAAGATTATTAAGGCTAAAATAATACGTGCGTGTTTTTTCTGATTAAGAAGTTTTCCTAATATATAAACCTGAAAGGCGACTATTACATTTTTAAAAAAAAGAAAAAATACAGCAACAAGTTTAATGACAAAGAAAAATCTTGGATAATAAACTTTTAAATTTGATGTTGAGGCATTTAAAACCCAATCAACGTTTAAAACGCGAGGAAGAAAACCCATGAATACAAGAAGCATAAAACAACCGATTGCCCAACCAACAATCGTTGAATTATTTTTTAATTTTATTGAAAAAATAGCTTTCATAAATATTCAAAAAAAATAAATTGTTACCTCCAATAACTTTTATAATTTCCTTTTTCAACAAACATTTCGTGCCATAGTAGGAAATTCAAAATACACCAAAGCGGACGACCATAATCGAATTTTTTAGCTTTATGTAGTTGCCAAATTTGCTCCACAAATTCCCAATTGAGTATTTCCGTTTGTTCCACTTTTTCTTTTGTGAAATACTTATCTGCGAAATTACCCAACCCTTCTAAAAACCATATTGAATGAGGCATTTCCAGTCCAAAACCTTGTCGTCTTCGGATTTCTTCGGGCAAAATTCCTTTCATCGCTTCTTTCTGAATATATCGCATTTGGTTTAGCCCCTTTACTCGATATTTTACAGGTAGTTTACTAACATACTCTACTAAAAATCTATCCATTAATGGGAAACGACCTTCCACAGAGTTGGCTAAAAACGTTCGGTCATTTTTAACCATTAAATCGTCCATGAAGAAATGTTTCATATCAATATAGGAGATGCGATTAATCGGGTGTGTATGACTTTGCTCATCATATAATTTACGATAAAAAGAATCCGTTGGAGCAAGCCCATTTGCTCCGTTTATTAAGCGTTGTTTATCTTCTTCCAAAAACACGTGTCTCCAAAATAAATGAGCCTCGGGAACATCTAATTCAGCTCCATTTGTAAAACGTTTCGCTTTAAAGTCAAAACTTAACTTTTTAAAATCACTAGGAAGCATTGAAATCGACTGTTTGATGCCCGATCGAAGTAATTTAGGTAATAAGCGATAATATTTTCGATATTGATACGCCGTAATGGTAGGGTAAGCATTAAACACCTCATCGCCACCTTCTCCAGACAATAACGTTTTCACGTGCTTCGAGGCAACTTTCGATAAAATAAACGAGGGAATTGCAGCTCCGTCACCCGTCGGTTCATCTGTATAGGAAATTTGCTGATAAATATTTTCTATAACATCTTCAGGTTTTACTAATATTTCGTGATGAATACTTCCTGTTTTTTTAGCCATTAAACGTTGATATGGCGATTCATCAAAACTTTTTTCGCCCATTTTTAAAGAAAAAGTGTTCATTTGCTTGCTCTTTCCTAACTGATGAACGATAGACAACATCGAGCTTGTATCAATACCTCCCGACAGGGTCATTCCCAAAGGAGCATCAGAAATTAAATTACGTTCAACGGAATCAAAAAGTAAATCACGAACCTTGTTTTTTGCCTCTTCAAAAGGAATGTCCGTTTCTTCGTATTGAAAATCGTAATAAACTCTTTTTTCGTATTGATAATTCGTTAAATTAATTTCAATTAGTTCGCCACCACGTAATTCTTCCAAGTTATTATACGGCGTATTGTTTCCAGGAATGTAAGCCAACGAGAAGAAATGATAAAACGCCTCCAAATTTAACTCTTGTCGAAAATGAGGGATTTCCAAAAATGCTTTTATTTCTGACGCAAAAAATAGTTTCTCATTCTCTATGTAATAGAAAAGCGGAAGAATGCCATAAAAGTCACGAACTAAAAAACATTTGTTTTCAATGGAATCATATAGACAAAAAGCAAACATTCCTGTCAATTCGTTGATAAACGAAATTCCTAATTCTTTATAGAGATAAAGTAAAACTTCGGTGTCAGAATGTCCTTTGAATTGGTGTTTTTCAGTTAGTTTATATTTTTGGCGCAGTTGTGTAAAGTTAGAAACCTCTCCATTATACGCAATCCAAATTTTACCATCTGATGTCGAAAGTGGCAAATTAGAATGGAGACTTGGATCAATAATAGCCAAGCGGGTGTTTCCCAAACTGCAATCTTCAGTATGATGAAAACCTGTTCCGTCTGGTCCTCGATGACGAAGTGTATTTGTCATTTTCTCGACAACTTGAAAATCGTTTTCCTGTAATTTATTTCCGACACTAATTATTCCACTAATTCCACACATACTTAAATTCTAATTTTTTTAAAAACATAATTGTTTGTCAATAATCCGTTGTTTGTTTTCAATTTAACTAACGTAAATCCTCGTACTTTCATAAATTCAATAACTTCTTCTGGTGTTGCATATTCATACGGATAACCAATTAGCCAATCTTTCAAATCGGATTGCCAATTCATTCCTCTACGTTCATTCTTTCGCAATGCTTTAATTGGGTTCTTAAAACTCACTAAATGAATAACAAAAATTCCAAAGACAGCTAGTTTGTCAACTATTCCTTGGACAAATTTAGGGGCTTTTGAATATCTTTTTTTTATTTTCTTCCAAAAATTTGAACTCCCAAATCTTCCGTCAGGATAGAAACCAAAATTATCAGCTTTATTATATATCCCAAAATGAATTAAGCCACCATCTTTAACGGTGTTACAAATATTTTCTATTCCTTTCCACATTTCGCCACAATGATGAACGACACCCCAGCACAGAACAATGTCAAATTTCCCTAAGTAAGTAATGAAATCTTCATCTAAAATACTTCCTTTCATTGTTTTGATTGCATTGATAGGAACATTGAATTTTTCAGAAACAGCGTGTAAATTCTCTAATGCTACCTCATCAATATCAAAAGCGGTAACAACTGCACCAAGCTGTTGAGCGGCAACACTAAAAACACCACTGCCACAACCTGCGTCTAAATACGTTTTTGAAGACAAATCATCTAACTCTAAATAACTTAAAATAAACTCTTTAGAAGAATGTAATTGTTCTTCCTCAAAATGCGTCAGTAACGAGTCTTTAAAATTATTTCCAAATTGCTGTTTCATTTTACAAAAAGTTTCTTCTTATTTCTTTTTAATTCAACGAGTTCTTTTATCACTTCAAATGTTTTCATGACAGAATATTTACTTTGTCCATGCAGGCGTTTTCGATGATGAATGTCAAAATTCAAAACTTGACTTTTATTTAATTTGTTTGCAACTAACACCGTGAAATAACGATGAAAATTTTTAAAATACTTAACTGACATGAAATCTTCCTTGTAACCAATTCTCAAACTACAACCAATATCTTGTACAGTGTGATTTAACAAAATTCTGATAAAATAATTTCCAACCTTAGAAGTTATTTTATACAGAAATTTATCTTGTCTTTTCCGTCTTCTCCCACAGACTAACCGAATGTCGTCCTTTAATAAACGTAGCATTTCGGGAATATCTCTTGGGTCGATTTGTAAATCCCCATCCATGGTTACAACAATCTGATTCGTTGCATTAGAAATCCCTTGATATAACGCATATCCTTGTCCGTAATTTTCATTCAAAAAAACAGGTTTCAATATTGATGTTTCTATATTTTTTATTTGTTCCGTTGTTCCATCTGTTGACCCATCGTCCACTAAAACCAATTCGATAGTGAAGTCGCTGCTGAATGCCGTCAACAATTCATCAACTAAAGGAATAATATTTTCTCTTTCGTTATAAACAGGTATTACAATAGAAAATTCATTTATCATCAGTTTTAATACGTTAATTTTGTTTTAAAAAACTTTTTTTTCCAAGTATAACTATCATTTTTATTGTATTGTTAGCAAAATGAATATTTCCTTGTGAAAATTATGTAAATCATAGCGTTTATTTATTTTTTAAATTGATTAACTGACGTTTAGCTCAATATCTTTAAAAATTTAAGGCGTAATTTGTCAAAACAAAAAATAACATTCAAGGAATTGATTAACTTTACGACTTAACTTTGGTAATTCAATACATGAAAAAGCTATCTATTGTGTTCACAGGGCGTAATGATGATTACGGAGGTGATTTTAAATCTCGATTGGAACGCTGTGTCCAATCACTTCATACACAATTAAATCATTTTCAAATTTCGTCAGAAATTCTTTTTGTCAATTATAATCCTTTGCCAGAACCTCCCGTTGAAACTTTTATCAATTGGCCAAAATCAACAGAAATCGTTACTGTAAAGATTATTACTGTACCAAACGAGAAACACCTTTCTTTTGTAGAAAAATATCACGTAAAACCATTACCTGTCATTGAGTACCTTGGAAAAAATGTGGGTATTAGGAGAAGTGAAGGCGAATATATTCTGTGTATGAATCCAGATATTTTAATTTCCGACGAAATTATTAAACGCTTCAGAACTCAACTCGATGAAAAACATTACTACCGTGCCAATCGCATTGATTTTGATTATCATAACAATGAAAAAAAAATATTACAAATTCATTTGAAAGGAAAAGAATATCCTGTCCGTAATTATTCAGAAACGGAACGAATTACGTTAAATATAAAAGACAAAATCCGTAATTTTTATAACCGAAATACCATTCATTTTGAATGGTTGTTTAATCGATTGAGTATTCCTGTGATTTATGACAATGCTGAACTTTTTTATCATTGTAAAACAAGTGGTGATTTTATGTTGATGCATCGTAACCATTGGTATGCGTTAAACGCTTATCCCGAAACTTTTCCGATAGCATTGCATATAGATTCTTTATTTACCATTCAAACAGCAATGTTGCCTTTAAAAGAATATATTTACAAACACCCTATTTTTCACGAGGAACACGAACGTCGTTTTACAGCAAATAAAAAAATTGAAGAAGAACGAATTGCCTATGACCGCTATCAAATCGAGGCTCAAAAAATGTTAAAATCAAAGAAATCTATTATATATAATCACGAACATTGGGGATTAAACAACGAAGAACTTCCGATAAGCGTTATTGAGTAATTTTAATTAAAAAAAGAGTATTTTTGTTATCTAAAAAATCACAAACTTGGAACATACTGTAAACAATCCTTATTTATCTATTGTCGTCGTTAGTCGAAATGATAACCATGGTGGCGATTTAACCAAACGAACAAGTGCATTTGTGAATAGTGTGTATGTTCAAGCAAAAAAATACAAACTCCAAACTGAACTTATCTTTGTCGAATGGAATCCACTTGCTGACAAACCTTATTTGAAAGATGTTCTGCCATTACCGCATGAAAATGAGTTTGTTTCTTTGCGTTTTATTATTGTTTCCAAAGAAATTCACGACACTTATCGCAACGGAGCAACGATTCCACTTTATCAAATGATTGGGAAAAATGTTGGTATTCGACGAGCAAAAGGAGCGTTTGTGTTATGTACAAACGTTGACATTCTTTTTTCCGACAAGAATTTTGAATTTTTAGCAGAAAAAAAGTTACAAAAAGGAACATATTATCGCGCTAATCGTTGTGACATACCTGTTGATGTTATGAATTATGACAACTTAGAGGAACAACTTAAATACGCCGAAAAAAATAGTATAAAAAGATTGGGTAAAAATCAACATTTTGAAACGTTGCATTTACCTTCTTTTGTTTATCGTTTTCCTATTATTCCTCGTGTTGTAAATAAACTAGTTTTAAAATTATGGCACGCCACACACAAAGGACAGTTTGCCCATTTTACAGTTGACTTTGATGCTTGTGGAGATTACACGCTTATGGCAAAAGAAGATTGGGAAAAAATTCAAGGTTATCCTGAATTAGATATGTATTCTATTCATATTGACAGCATGGGATTGTGGGCAGCGAACGCTGTTGGAATGAAACAATTTATTTTAGATTATAAAGCTCCCGTTTATCATATTTACCATGAAAATGGTTGGGAATCTGACGATGCAGTAAAAACAATAAAATTTTTAGAGAACAAACCTTGTTTGGATTATTCTATTGTCCATAAAGCAGGATTACAAATTGTCGCCGAAGGAAAAACATGGAGTTTTAATGATGATAATTGGGGTTTAATAGACAAAGAATTAGAAGAATTTACTTTTTAATAAAGAATGGAAAGAATTGGAATTATAGGTTTAGGTCGTTTGGGGTTGTGTTTTGCTTTAAACCTTGAAAAAGTTGGCTACACGGTTTTGGGATTGGAAAAAAATGAAGAATTAGTTTCTAAAATTCAATCTAAAACACTCAAATCTTTAGAACCTGAAGTCGAACTTTTGTTAAATAATACATCTAAATTATTTGCATCTACTGAAACAACTGTTCTTAAAGACACACAAACTATTTTTTGTTTTGTAGCAACGCCATCAAATGAAGACGGCTCTTTTAACCACGATCAAATTATAGAATCATTTGAGGTTATTAAATCCTTAAAAAGCGATAAAAAAATAAATTTTATCATCTGTTGCACCACAATGCCAGGGTTTTGCGAATCACTCCAAAATTCTGTCGATAAAACGAAAATTTCCGTACTATATAACCCTGAATTTATTGCACAAGGAAGTATTATTAAAGACCAACTGTATCCCGACCAAATTTTGATTGGAGGAGACGATAACGAAGCGATAACTGCTTTAATAGAAATTTATAACCGCTTTATTTTATCAAAACCAAACTATCACGTTTTAACTTCAACAGAAGCAGAAATTGCAAAACTTGCAACAAATTGTTTTCTTACCATGAAAATTGCTTTTGCGAATTCACTTGGAGATGCGTGTACATCTTGGGGTGCAAATTCTCAACAAGTATTAAACGCCATAGGTTCTGATTCTCGTATCGGAAATAAATATTTAAAATACGGTTTCGGTTTCGGAGGCCCTTGTTTCCCAAGGGATAACAAAGCTCTTCTGTTCGCCACAAATCAAATCAATATTGACTTTTCCTTTTCTAAAAATACAATCAACGAAAACAATAAACACTTTGATTTTCAATTAGAACAATTGCTGAAAGAAAATAAAGACACCTATTTTTTTGAATCATTGGGTTACAAACAAAATTCAGATATTATCGAAGAATCACAACAATTACGTTTAGCATTAGCTCTTTCTCAACAGGGGAAAAAAGTAGTTGTCAATAAAAATGATTTATCAAGAACTATAATTGAGGCAAAATATCCTGCTGTTTTTTCATGGGAGTAACACGCTACTTTCGTAGTTATTGTGTTTAAACCAATCGACCATTTCAGCGATGCCATTCTCAATTGTCATGTTGGGGCGACAACCAATATAACTTTGTAGAGCTGTCATATCACTGTGTGTTGACATCAATTCATTTAAAGGTAAAACTGCTGAATTATAATACAACTTTTTGTCTAAATTTTGAGCGATTAATTCCGCATATTTTTTCACTGAAATAGGCGAACCATATCCGATATTGAAAATCTGATGAAATCCTGCTTTTTCAGATGTGATTTTTTTCGCAAGCAAACGAATAGCATGTACAACATCACTGACGTGCGTAAAATCACGGTAAACGTTTCCGTCATTGTATAAGGTAATTGACTTTCCACTATCAATCGCCTTCATAAATTTATATGCTGCC
>DAOMPZ010000004.1:0-23310 GCA_035445045.1 Crocinitomicaceae bacterium
ATCGTTGTATTCGTCAAGCCAATAACGGAGCGACAACCGCTCCTCGTATCGAAGGTACATTCACCAACTACTACAATACCATTCGTTTTCCCGATGTGGATAGAGCTATGTATGGTGTTGATGCTACAGCTTGGAACGAATTAAAAGTAACTGATGATTTAACAGGTTGTACGAGTTGTTATATTGAATACCGAATTCACAATAAAGCAGGAGGAGCCGTGCTTGCAGGGCCGTTTACTCGAACTGCAGGTCAGTCGGGAATGGCAACTTTTCCTATATCGGGCGTAGGTGTTTCTGAAATTTATGTATCAGCAAGAGTTTACAGAACGGGCAATACGCCTATTGTGCAATCTTTGTGGCTTACCGCTACAGAGCCGTCACCACTACCTGTTACCATGTCGGAAATGAATGCT
Source organism: Crocinitomicaceae bacterium (assembly GCA_035445045.1). Classification (GTDB taxonomy): domain Bacteria; phylum Bacteroidota; class Bacteroidia; order Flavobacteriales_D; family Crocinitomicaceae; genus 40-80. Next base: position 414 of record DAOMPZ010000004.1, read on the forward strand.
TCATGTGACAATAATGTGGTTCAATTAAACTGGACAACAGCATCAGAGAACAATACGGATTATTTTGCGGTTGAAAAAAGCTCCGATATGATAACGTGGCAAGTCGTTCAAAACGTAACAGCAGTAGGGTTTTCGTCAACGCTTAATCATTATTCGGTTTTGGACGAAAGACCTTTGACAGACATCAATTATTACCGTATTTCATCAGTTGATTTTGACGGTTTTACACAAACGTATAATCCACTTTCGGTGAAGTGTGATTTTACGGGCGATTTACAAATAACAGCGTATCCCAATCCTTTTGTTGATGAAATTCTGATTTCGACTTATTCTGACGTTACCTTATCAGATGTAGCCATCGAACTTTATGACGTTACAGGGCGAATAGTGTACAGTCAAACAACGACAATCCCTATTGGAAATAGTACATTTCTCTTGAATAGCGATTTGAAAAGTGCTGGGTTGTATTTTCTGACAATAAAATCGTCGGATAAACACTTACAAAGTATCAAACTGATAAAATAATCAGCGACCCGAATACAAACAGTAGATTTATTTTACGCATACTATTCTTATTAGATTCTAAAGCTACTAACGTTTGAAAACTCTTAAAGGTTTGTGAAAGGGGGAAATTTTCAGAAATGATTGGTGTTGGTTAGTTAACAACGAGTAGCTAAATATTCAAAAAATAATCAGCGAAATTCACTTCATTTCTGTTTTTATCGTTACCTTAGTTTCAAATTTCAGCTATGAAAACAGTTATTTTAATCGTTATCTTCTGCGTTAGCATCGTCACAAACGCCCAAATTATCAAATATGGAGAGCCTTTTTCGTATAGTTTAAACTTGTCTGCGCCATCAACTGTTTTTCGTTTGGAAAAGCAAGATAACAACGCTTTGGAACAAAAATATGCCCTTACAAAATTTGACAAATCGTTTCGTTTTGGCGAAGAAATAACAGTTAATCTCAATGTGATGAAATTGGCAGAACAACAGCGTTTAAATGACGGTGGAATGTTGTATCGCTATGGAATTGCGAGTAAAAATGCACATTCATTAAGTTTTATTTTTTCACAGTTTGATTTGAAAAAAGGGAGTTTGATGTATATTTTTGACGGCGCTAAAAGTTTATTTACAGGTGCTTACTCATTTTTAAACAACAACGTAGAACACGCACTTGGAACAGACATTTTAAAATCGGATAATGTTATCATTGAAATTTATGAGCCAAAAGAAAACATTGGCTCGTCACAACTTGTACTGTCAACGGTTGTCCATGGATTTATGGATTTGGACGGCTTTGCGCAAAAAGCGTTTGGCGGTTCGGGCAATTGCAATTACGATGTAAATTGTCCTTTGGGAAGTGATTTTCAAGACCAAAAAAATGGTGTTGCGATAACAATTAGCGGTGGTTTGGCGTGTTCGGGTTCGCTTGTTCACAACACAACAGGAGATATCATTCCGTATTATTTGACAGCAAGACACTGCGGTTTGTCAACGGCAACATGGGTTTTGCGTTTTAATTGGGAGCGTGACGTAGCCAATACGATTTGCGCCCAAACAAATTCAACGGCAAACAATGGTGTTACCGACCATTTAATTACAGGAACGGAATTAAAAGCGTCTAGTAATATTTCGGATTTTACACTTGTCAAGTTGAATAGCTTACCTGATAACGCTTGGAATGTTTTTTACAACGGTTGGGATAATTCGGACGTTCAAAACTCAATAAATGCTACGGTTATTCATCATCCGAATCAAGATATTAAAAAGATTTCCAAAACAATTTTACCACCGTACAAAGCAGGTATTGACTTTAACGGTAACGCAAACTGCCAAACGTGGCGCATTGATAAATGGGACAAAGGCACAACCGAACAAGGTTCTTCGGGGTCACCTCTATTCGACCAAAACAAACGTATTATTGGCGTTTTGAGCGGAGGTAGCGCAAGTTGTAGCGGTACTGTTCCCAACAATGGTTACGATATGTTTGGGCGTTTTGGCTATTCGTGGAATACGCTGGCTGATTCGGCTTTACAACTCAAATGTTGGCTCGACCCTGACAACACAGGCGCAACGTATATTGACGGCGTTTATCAAAGCAATCTTCCTGTTTTGGATTTGGCGTTAAAAAACCCTGCGTGGCTGTCGTCGTATGAATTGTGTGAAATGCCTCAACCTCATCTTGTTATCTTTAATTCGGGTTCAATTACGATTACTTCTGCAAAAGTGAAATATGCGTTTAATGGCAACGAACAAACCGTTGATTGGAATGGTTCATTAGCGCAATATCAATCAGACACGCTCTTTTTTGCCTTTCCCGAATTAACAGACGGAAGTATTGTTTTTACAGCGGAAATTACCGAAATCAACGGTGGTCAAGACGATGTTTTGCCGAATAATTTTATCACGAAATCATTTAATTACGCCAGTGATTCCGAACCGCTTTCGATTGAATTTGGTTATGATTTTTACACTGCGGAAATCAGTTGGACATTGGTCAACAAAGATGACCCTTCGACTATTATCGACCAACGTAGTTACCAATCAAGTGGCATTTTTTCGCCCTATCATTACAAAAAATGTTTGCCGAGTGGCTGTTATCAACTTACGATAAATGATGCTTACGGTGATGGTTGGTCAAATGCGGAATATACGAATGGCTACATGGTTATCACGAACAAAGACGGTGATACTTTGGGCGAATTAAAAGCAGAAAATGCAAATTTCGGCACGTCCATTATGTATGAATTTTGCTTAGACCCGTTGGCTGTAAAAGAAACAAATGCGCTTGCAAATATTCACGTTTTTCCCAATCCAATCAGCGATGTTTTAACGATTAAAAGTACCAGCGAAACACCAATTGAAAAGGTCTTAATTTTTGATTTACAAGGAAAATTAATACACGAACACACTCCGACAAACACAGAAAACACCATTATTTTACACCCAAATTTAAACGCAGGAACGTACTTAGTAAAAGTCGAAACAGCGGTTGGGAATAAGGTTTTTAAGGTTGTGTCTTTGTAGAAAAACAAAAAGCTGTTCAAATTTTATTGAACAGCTTTTTCAATGTGGTTAGATTTAGATTTTTACAATCCCATTTGATTAGCTTTGCGTGTGCGTCTATTCAAATTGTTTTTCATACGTTTAAACAAGTTTCCTTTTGCGTATTGGTCACCTCCTGTTCCTAACGTTCTGCCCAAAGCATCAGCAGATCTGTTCGTCAAAGCCAAATAGTTTTTAACTTCAACTGTATCTTTTACATTAATATCTTTCACTCCTGTATATTTAGCAGCATATCCAGTAACAGTGATAGTTACTTTTTTCTTTTTAACATCGTTCTCAAATGAAGGTTCAACTAAGAAATCTGCATTTCCTGATTTAATGGCATCAGCAACCGCTCGTTCTTTGTAATATTCAGGAGTTAAATATTTTTTCATACTTAACTTTCCTGCAATTTTTCCTGACACTGTCGATGTTAGTTTTTTATTGAAGTCGATTTGATAATCAATCAACTTAGGAGCAGTGATAACCTCGTTTACAACAACAGGCAATACTTTGTTAGAGGATTCTCTGTACGTGCCACATGAAGCAACGATTGCGCCTAATGCAATCATGGTTGCTGGTAATAATACCTTTTTTCTCATAATTTTAAAAATTTAATATTTGAATAAAAATTTGTTGGGACAAAAGTACGTTGACTGTACAGACGAGAACGGGTAAAAAACACGCATTTAGCAGGTAATTTTCACGCATTAAAATATTATTTCATAAGACAAAAAGCTGTCAAAACATTAAAATACAACAATTTATGATTAAATAACTATATGTCGTTTCGTTTTGTCCATCGACAGGTTTTAGGATTATTCTCTTATATTTACAGCATTCAAAAACAGTTACAAATAACAAATAACAACAATGCGATTTAGAATTTACATTACTTTTTTGTGTGCTTTTTTAGTTAGCAATCTTGCTTTTGGTCAAATCGAGGAAATGCTCAACAAAGAGCGATTAGAAAAAATCAAAGTCTTAGAAAAAAAGATAAAAAAAAACACCAACACGAAAGTTCACACGCAGCAACTTTCTGACTTGGCACGTTTATATGTTTTTATAAAACCCGAAAAAGCAGTAGCATTAGGAAAAAAATCGTTGCGTATTGCTGAGCAAAATAAAAATCAAAAAGGTATTGCAACGGCTTATGCTACGTTAGGATTTATCTATTTTGAGCAAAAAAACCTCGAACAGGCAAAGAGTACTTTGCTAACAGCAGAACAAAAATTGCTTGCAAACAAACAAGAAGATGAATTAGCTTTTATATATAGTTATATCGGGAAAAATCATCTTGAATTAGGCGACACACTTCCTGTATTAAATTACTACAAAAAAGGTTTAGCATTGTGTGAAAAGCTAAAAATAACAGAGGAAATTGCTGCTTATAATGAGTTAATCGGTTATGTCTATTATTATCAAGGGAATTTACAAAAGGCGAGGCACTATTTTGAAACAGCGTTAAACACATTTAAGAAGACAAAATTACATTACCGCATAGCGTTAGCTTCTGGAAATGTTGGTCTGTGTTATTTTCAAATGGGAAATCAATTAAAATCAATTGAATATTACACACAATCGGCAAAAGAATACAAAATTCAAGATTTGAAAGATGGCGAGGGCTGGACAAATTTTATGTTGTCTAACATTCATACTGAAGTTGGCGAGTATGACAAAGCGATTGAATACCTCTATCGAAACAAAGAAATTTATCCAAAATCTGATTATTTTGATGCCTATATTGAGCGAGAAGTTGGTAAAATTATCATGACAAAAGGCGATTTGGTAGAAGCAGAAAAACAGTTTGAAAAAGCACGTGAAGTTTTCGTTCGAGAAGCAACAGATGCTGACAAAAAAGTGTTGTATCTTGATTTTGCTCTTCTTTATTTTAAAAAGCAAGAATATCACAAAGCCTTAACGCATTTAATTGATGCGGAAAAATATACACGTGTAAGTAACAATCAGTATAGCTTAATGACTATTGACCGAATTCGAGGAGCATCTTTGGTCAAATTAAATAAAGTCGAAGAAGGAAAAAAAGACTTATTAAATGCCTTAGATTTTTGTTTAAACACAAATATTGAAGGCGAATTACCTTTTATTTATGAATATCTTGCTTTAGCCGATAGTTTGCTTGGCGACTACCGTTCGTCGTTGGAAAATTATAAGAAACACACTTATTATTCGCAATTAAAACATCAAGATAATTTTCAAACAGGTAAAACAGCTTATCAACTTGAATATGAGAAAAAAGAAGCTATAGCTAAAGCCGAATTAAAAGTGTACCAAACCCAACTAAATTACGCCATTATCGGAGTGATGTTTATGTTACTCTTAACGGTTGCATTGATTTATCTTTTTAGACTTAGAAGTAAAAACATTAAAATCGAAAAGGAAAATATTAGATTTCAAAAGCGTGAAATTGAGCAAATACGAGAAACAGAGGCGTTTAAATCTCGATTTTTGACGAACATCACACATGAATTTAGAACGCCATTAACCTTGATAAAGGGACATTTGGAAATCTTAAATCAAAATGCAACATCGCAGGAAAGTAGTCACTTGAAAAAGATTGAAAACAGCAGTGATCACCTATTGAAATTGATTAATCAACTCATGGAACTCGCTCGTATGGAGAGTCATCAATATCAATTAGAGTTTCAACAAGGCGGACTTTCACAAACGATAAATGCTTCTGTTCAAGCGTTTCATTCGTTAGCCGAAAAAAAGAATATTTCTTTGAAAACAAGCAATTTAGCAGAACAAGACTTCTTAAATAATTTTGTTTATTCCAAGGAGGCTATCCTATCAATTGTGTCTAATTTGGTATCTAATGCGTTGAAATTTACCCCTGAAAACGGTGAAATAAATGTCGAAATTAACACTATTACCAATGAGTTATTGGAATTAAAAGTGAGTGATTCAGGAATTGGTATCAAACCCGAACATATCAAACATATTTTTGACCGTTTTTACCAAGTGGATACAACCGAACAACCGACGTACGAAGGTTCGGGAATTGGGTTGGCTTTTGTCAAAGAATTAACGCACCTTCACGGTGGAAATGCACGTGTCGAGCCGAATGAAAATGGCGGAACAGTTTTTATCATTCAGCTAAAAAGCGGAGAGTTAACATCTAACGCAGCGCCACTAATTTTTGAAAATCGTATTGCACCGATTGAAATTACACCAATTGAAAAAACAATAACGGAAAATCCCGAACTTCCACTGATTTTGGTCGTTGAAGACCAACCCGATTTGCGAAGTTTTATCGTTGATAATTTAGGTAAAGAATACCGTTTTGTGGAAGCACGCAATGGAAAAGAAGGAATTGAATTGGCACTTGAACATTCGCCCGATTTAATCATTAGCGACATTATGATGCCCGAAATGAATGGTTTGACTTTCTGTAATTCCTTAAAAAGCAATGTAATTACCTCACATATTCCAATCATTTTATTAACTGCAAAAGCCACGTTAAACGATAAAATTGATGGTTTAAAATTAGGCGCAGACGATTATTTGACAAAACCTTTTTCGATGGTCGAATTACAACTAAGGGTACACAACGCATTGAGTGCAAGAGAAATGCTCCGCAAAAAATTCACACATGCAACCGTTGTCACACAAGAACCTGTTTTTGAGGTTTTAAATAAAATTGAACAAGCATTTATCGAAAAATTAGAAACGATTATCCAACAAAATATTTCCAACGTCCAATTTGGCGTACCTCAACTTGCCGAAGAAATGTTTTTATCTTCAAGTCAGCTAACCCGAAAATTAAAAAATTTAATCGAAAAAACACCAGCCGAATACATTCGTGTTTTGCGTTTAGAAAATGCTAAAACGCTGATAAAGGAAGGTTATCCCATTTCTGAAGCTGCATGGAAATCAGGATTTGAAGATGCCGATTATTTCCGAAAAGTCTTTAAAAAGCATTTTGGAGAATTGCCGTCAAGTGTAAAATAATGGAAATGCTTGAAATTTACCTGTAATGTGCATTTTTTTTACGGTCTTCATCACTGCGAACAGCGTACTTTTGTCTAAATTAAATTTATAACAATATCAGACCTGCATTTATTAGGAATGAATAAATAAAAATGCAGGTTAAATACACTAAACCATTTTCATAATAATGAAAAAGGTGTTTTGTATTCAGACGAACACCTTTTTTATATTCATAAATCAATTTGTTTTTAACACATCATAATACTGCACCACATAACCATTCCCCTCGCTGATAATGTTGAGCGAACCTTTGCTAACTGATGCAAAAACAAGGCGTTTTCCTTCTAAATTGTTACGTAAAATATTTCCGCTCGCATCGGTAACAACGATTTTGTTTTCCAAGCCGTCCAATAAAACGGTGTAAAGCGTATTTCCTACAAAGATGATGTCGTAATCTTGTAAATCACTGACAGCAAGCGCAACCGTTTTTAAAACTGTTCCATTTTCGTCTAAAACGTAAAGTTTGCTGGCACTCACAAATGAAATGTAATTTTTGTTGTCAATCGTTGAAAGTTTCAGTTGGCGCATATCTTGGTATTTCCCCAGCGATGTTTTCACGGACATATAATCCAATTTCATCAATTCATTTTCTTGATAATGAACAAAATATATATTTCCATTTGCTTTGTAACGCAAGGCATCAGCAGGAATAATTGGGTATTTCTTTAAAATTTTGCGCTTGTCCAAATCAATTGTTTCGGTATTTACATTGTTTGTATTCAACCCAATAATGCGGTTGTTTTGGGCAAAAACTTCAATTTTTTTCTTATTATTGACATTGCTTGTAACTGTGCTAATGCTTTTCTTTTCCGTCCAAAAATCACGGATAAAACCTTTTTCGTCGCTGTAAATCAAATGCGCATTGTTTTTCCAGCGGTAAAAATTGACTTCATTTAAAAATTCTACTTTTGGAAGAACTTGATTTTCAATAATATTCTGTCCTTGCTCGGTTAATACAAACGCTTTTTTCGCTGTATTGAAAAGCAAATGATTTTTTCCTGTTCCCTCAAAATCTATCAATTTAACTTCGCCAATTAACGCATCGCCAAGGTCGGATTTCCATACAATTTTTCCGTTGTTTACCACCACTAATTGATGATTGGACGTAACAAAATACTGTTGATTTCCCTTGCCTAAAACCTGAACAATCGTTCCGCTTATCGGTACAATAAAAGGCTGAACATCTTGTTTATTTTCTGTTTCACTTGCAACTATTTTTGACATTCCATTCGCCTGAATAGTGTATTTTGTCAAAATATTTTGATAGGTCGAAACAGCGTAATAATCCGTATTTGAAATATAACGCTCCGAAACTTTGTAGGGTAAATTTCCATAAATTGCTCGTGCTTTGTCCTCATTCAAAAGCAAGGTATTTCCCAATTCGTAATCCGCTAAAATCTTCTTGTTAATGTCTAAATTTTCAGAAAAAATCGTTTTATCACCGATACGTGTCATGTAAAAGCCACGTTTGGTGTCGGACGGAAAATTTTCCGTCAATTTAATGTTTTGAATCAGCGTATTTTCCCGAAAAGTCAAGGTGTCTTTACCAAAGCGTGTGTTAAGCGTATTGAGCGCATCTTCGCCGACTTTGCAATCGCTGATAATGGCATTGTTTCCGTGATAATTAAATACGACAAAACCATATTGTATCCAGTCTGTCATGGGGCTTTTGGACGAAAGAATGTTGTTTTCCAAGGCATATTCTTTCTCGTAAAAATGATACGCTGAAATGTCCGCAGGCAAATAAGGAGCAAATACGTTTTTGTCATCTGTTTTTTGCGATTTCAAGCGGCTATCAAACGTCGTTTGGTAAATTATTTGACCGTTTTCTTGGGTATAAATTTCTGTCAAATACGGATTATCCGCAACATGATGCACGACAACTGCCGTTGCTTTTTTGTCCCAAGCAGGAATGGAAAATTCAGTCTTGTTTTTGACAAAATCTTTCGAAGTAATCAACAAAAAATGATATTTAAAACTTACTTTCAAATCGCCGATAAAAATGGCTTTGTCTGCAAGTTTGTACGTGATTTCTTTGCGTTTCAAGTAGTTGATAACCGAATTTTTATTCCAATAATGTGGACTTTCAATCAAAATAATCGGTTGGGTTTTGGATAAAAAAATGCGTTCGTTTCGGGGTGTTTCGATAAATTTAGTTGTTAATTCTGCTATTTCGGGTAATATCGTAAACGGAATTTCAACGTTAAAAAATTCATCTGTTCGGTTGATAATCAATAATTCTTCGTCTTTTTCTGAAAAAATTAATTCGGGATTTAAACGGTCAGTTTTGTAGAAAACATCGTAACCAACAAAGAAAATCCAACTTAATGAAAGCGTACAAAGTATAATTAAAATGGTGCGATTGAACATGATTATCCGAATATAATTGACCCAAAATTAAAAAATCGAAACACGCTGAATACGTGTCGTTCGGATAAAAGCTAACAGCGTAGTGTGTAAAATTAACTCTTAACTCATCACTCTGCGCTCTTAACTTGATTCCGTGGGTGAAAGCTCAATATCGTATCACGCAAATACGTTTGGTCTAAATGCGTGTAAATCTCTGTTGTTGAGATAGATTCGTGACCGAGTAGCTCTTGAATGGCTCTTAAATTGGCACCGCCTTCTAATAAATGTGTCGCAAACGAATGGCGAAATGTGTGCGGACTGACGTTTTTGGTTATCCCTGCCGTTTCAGTCAATTGTTTGACAATCGTAAAAATCATAATGCGTGTCAATTTCGCCCCTCGACGATTAAGAAAAACGTACGCTTCATTGCCTTGTTTGATGTCCATAAGACTGCGCATTTCTTGTATGTAAGCGTTAATTTCGTCCAAAACATAGTTGTTGAGCGGCACTAAGCGTTCTTTATTTCCCTTTCCGATGACACGCACAAAACCTTCTTGCGGAAAAAGATGCTCAAACTTCAAATTAATCAACTCCGAAACACGCAAACCGCAACTGTATAGCGTTTCAATAATCGCCCGATTGCGTTGCCCTTCATTTTTAGACAAATCCACAGCGTCCATAATTGCATTAATTTCGTCAATTTCCAAAACATCGGGTAGTTTCCGACCGATAGACGGCGATTCAATTAAGGCGGTCGGAGCAACTTCAATATAGTCGTTGTAAATTAAAAATTGAAAAAATTGTTTCACGCCCGACAAAATTCTCGCTTGACTTCTTGCGCCAATTCCTAAATCGTATAATTCCGTCATAAAAGACAGTAAATCAGCGTATTTAAGTTGTTCTACATTGATTTTTCGTTGGATAGAAAACTCGTACAATTTCAGCACATCACGTTGATATGCCTCGACTGTATTTTCAGATAATCCTTTCTCAATTTTCAGAAATCCAAGAAATTCCTTAATATAGCGTTCCCAAGTCATAATTAAAATCAAATTCAAAGATACATGAAGTTATTAATTATCAACGGTTCGAACTTAAATTTATTAGGAAAAAGAGAACCCGAAACGTACGGAAACCGATCTTTTGAGGATTATTTTCAGCAGTTGAAAGCGGAATTTCCAACGGTTGAATTGGAGTATTTTCAAAGTAATATCGAGGGCGAATTAATCAATAAAATGCAACAAACCAATGCTGACGGAATTGTCCTAAACGCTGGTGGTTACACGCACACGTCCGTTTCAATTCGAGATTGTATTGCCGCTATTGCAACGCCTGTTGTGGAAGTGCATATTTCAAACATCTCGGCACGTGAAGAATTTAGACACACTTCGCTCATTTCGCCTGTTGCCAAAGGGTGTATTTTTGGTTTTGGTTTGAAGTCGTATCATTTGGCGATTACAAGCTTTGAACTAATCAAGTGAAGATTTCAGAGTGTAACGTTCAGACACAAGACGGAATTAAATACGTTTAATTTTAAAAGAAAATCAACTAGTAATATAAAAAAAAGCGAAGTTTGAAACTTCGCTTTTTTTATCTTCACTCTGAATTCTTAATTCTTAACTTGGACTTATCCCAAAAATGGATAACGATAATCTTGCGCAGGAACAAATGTTTCTTTAATTGTTCGGGCAGAAACCCAACGCAACAAATTCAACGAAGAACCAGCTTTGTCGTTCGTACCCGAGCCTCTCGCTCCGCCAAATGGTTGTTGACCCACAACTGCGCCTGTTGGTTTGTCATTGATGTAGAAATTTCCTGCTGCATTCGCTAATTTGTCAAGAGCGATATTGATTGCATAACGGTCTTGTGCCAAAATCGCACCTGTCAACGCATATTCGGAAGTTTCATCGACCAATTTCAATGTTTCTTCGTATTTATCTGCATCGTAAACGTAAATCGTCAATACAGGTCCGAAAATTTCTTCGACCATGGTTTTAAACTGCGGATTTGTCGTTACAATAACAGTTGGTTGAATGAAATATCCAACGGATTTGTCATAACCACCACCGATAATAATTTCGGCATCGTTAGCGTTTTTAGCATAGTCGATATAACTTGCGATGCTGTCAAATGCTTTTTCGTTAATCACCGCATTGATGAAATTCGATGTATCTTCAGGAGAACCCATTTTGAAAGAATTTACTTGCTCTGTCAAAATTGCTTTCACGTCTGCCCAAATGTTGTTTGGAATATACGCACGTGATGCTGCTGAACATTTTTGTCCTTGGAACTCAAACGCACCTCTTGCCAACGCTGTCGCAACTTCCGCAGGAACGGCAGATTTATGCGCCACAACAAAATCTTTACCTCCTGTTTCACCCACAATACGTGGATAACTTTTGTAATTTTCGATGTTGTTAGCGATGTTTTTCCATAATTGACGGAAAACACCTGTCGAACCTGTAAAGTGAATACCTGCAAATTCTCTATGAGAAAAAACAACGTCGCCAATGGTTGAACCGCTTGCTGTAACCATGTTGATAACGCCATCGGGCAAACCTGCCGCTTGGAAAAGTTCCATAATTACATTCGCCGAATAAATTTGTGTTTCCGCAGGTTTCCACACGACAACATTTCCCATAAGCGCAGGCGAAACCGAAAGATTTCCCGATATTGCGGTAAAGTTGAACGGTGTCAACGCAAAAACAAAACCTTCTAATGGTCTGTATTGTAAACGGTTCCACATTCCAGGTTGTGACTCAGGTTGTTGACTGAAAATTTCAGCCATATATTGCACGTTAAAACGCAAAAAGTCGATGAACTCACACGCTGCATCAATTTCTGACTGATAAACATTTTTTGATTGTGCCAACATCGTTGCCGCATTCATTTTATCTCTGAAAGGCCCAGCTAACAAATCAGCAGCTTTCAAGAAAATCGCTGCACGCTCTTCCCATGGCATCGCCGCCCATTTTTCTTTTGCCGCTAACGCAGCGTTAATCGCCTGTTCAACGTGTATTTTTGTACCCTTGTTGTAATGCCCCAACACTTTTTTGTGTTCGTGTGGCGGTGTCAACGGTAATTTTTCGTCTGTATAAACTTTTTCAGAACCAATGTACATCGGAACGTCAATCGGTTCTTGGTTGTACATTTTTTTGTAAGTGTTAATTAAACTTTCTCTTTCTTTAGAACCAGAAGCATACGCTCTCACAGGCTCATTGACTGCAATCGGAATGCGAACTACTGAATTTGCCATAAATTTATATTTTTCGTAAAGTTAGTAATTTTTGATAAGACCATATTTTTAAAAACCAAAAAAGTCGTCTAAAAATTTAGACGACTTTATTTTATCTTTAAGAAAAGTTACTGATTAAGCTTCTTTTCTTTCTGGTCTTTGTAATAAAACTTTGCGAGAAAGTTTCCATTTTTTAGTTTTCGGGTCTTTTCCGACAACTTTGAAATCTAACACATCGCCTTCTTTACATACGTCTTCCATTTTGGCAACTTTTTCCCACGAAAATTCTGAAATGTGAATTAAGCCGTCTGTTCCTGGTAAAATCTCAACGAAACAACCAAATTCTTTGATGCTCTTCACTTTTCCTTGGTAGATTGCGCCTTCTTCCACTTGTGGTGGGAATGCAATTAATTTAATTGCTTTCAATGCCGCTGCCATGTTGTCGCCGTTGTTAGAAACGATTTGAACACGTCCTTCGCCATTTTCTAATTCTTCAATGGTGATAACCGTTTTAGTTTCTTTTTGAATACCTTGGATAATTTTTCCTCCAGGTCCGATGATTGCGCCAATCACTTCATTTGGAACATCAAATGACTCAATTCTCGGTGTATGAGGTTTCATGTCTGCATTTGGCGTAGCAATCGTTTCCGTGATTTTTCCTAAGATATGTAAACGTCCTTCTTTTGCTTGGTTCAATGCTTGTTCCAACACTTCGTAAGGTAAGCCGTCAACTTTAATATCCATTTGACACGCTGTAATTCCTTTTGCTGTTCCTGTTACTTTGAAATCCATGTCGCCTAAGTGGTCTTCATCTCCCAAAATATCAGAAAGAACTACGAATTTACCGTCATTGGCAATCAATCCCATAGCAATTCCCGAAACAGGTGCTTTCATTGGGACACCACCGTCCATTAACGCCATTGTACTTGCACAAACTGTCGCCATAGAAGACGAACCGTTTGATTCCAATACTTCAGACACTAAACGAATAGTATAAGGAAAATCTTCAGGTATCATATTTTTTAACGAACGATACGCTAAATTTCCGTGACCTACTTCACGACGAGAAACACCTCTGATTGGTTTTGTTTCGCCTGTTGAGAATGGAGGGAAGTTGTAATGCAACATGAATTTTCCTGTTCCTTGTGTCGAAACACCGTCCAACAATTGTTCGTCCATTTTTCCTCCCAACGTAAGTGCTGTCAACGATTGCGTTTCTCCTCGTGTGAAGATTGACGAACCGTGCGCCATTGGTAAATAATCTACTTCACACCAAATTGGGCGAATTTCTGTGAATTTTCTACCGTCCAAACGAATTTGCTCGTGTGCCATTACGTCACGAACGGCTTTTTTCTTCACTTCTGAAAAATACGTTGAAATAAATCCTTTTACCTCAACTAATTCTTCTTCTGTAAATTGCTCTGTAAATTCTTTTTTGATAGCGTCAAAAAGTTCGGTACGAGTTTGTTTCGATGCCAAACCTTGTCTTGCAACACCACGACATTTGTCATAACAGAAATCGTAAACACGTTGTTTAATTTCTTCGTTATGTACTTCGTGACAATATTCTCTTTTTGGATAAGCACCTTCGATTTTCGCTGCCATATCCAATTGGAATTGACATTGTTTTTTAATTTCTTCGTGTGCCAAGCGAATTACGCTCACCATTTCTTCTTCTGAAATTTCTTTCATCTCCCCTTCCAACATCACGATGTCTTTTGCCGAACCTGCGATAACCATATCAATATCAGACTCTTTCATTTGCGATGCTGTTGGGTTGACAACAAACTCTCCGTTTACACGCCCTACACGCACTTCTGACATGGGCCCGTTGAACGGAATGTTAGAAATAGCAATCGCTGTAGATGCAGCCAAACCACATAATGCGTCAGGCATATTTTCGCCATCAAATGACAACAATTGTAACATCACTTGTACTTCTGCGTGGAAATCATCAGGGAAAAGCGGTCTTAACGCTCTGTCCACTAAACGCATTACCAAAATTTCATCATCGGTAGGTCTTGCCTCACGTCTGAAAAAATTCCCAGGGATTCTTCCGCCAGCGTAATATTTTTCTCTGTAATCAACTGTTAAAGGTAAAAAATCTACCCCTTCTTTTGCTTCTGCTGCGGCACAAACTGTTGCCAACAACATGGTGTCCCCCATTCTTACAACAACAGAACCGTCAGCTTGTTTAGCTAACTTCCCTGTTTCTACTGTAATTTCTTTTCCTCCAGTAGTTAAGGACATTGAAATTCCTAATTTCATATCTTCTTCTTTTTTTTCCTAATTTAAAAAGAAAAGGCAATCGATATATTTCTTCGATTGCCCCCCTTTTTATAAAATACTTTTCTTATCGACGTAATCCAAGTTCTTTAATGATTGCACGGTATCTTTCGATTTCCGTTTTCTTTAAATGGTCTAAAAGACTTCTTCTTTTACCAACCAACAACTGTAACGAACGTTGTGTAACGAAATCTTTACGATTTTTTTTCAAGTGTTCAGTCAAGTGACTGATACGGTAAGAGAATAATGCAATTTGTCCTTCAGCAGAACCTGTGTTCGTGCCTGAACCTGCATACTTTTCAAAGATCGATGCTTTGTTTTCTTTAGATAAATACATGCCAAAATTAATTTAATGTTTTTTATGTAGCCGACTTTCGACGGTGCAAATATACGGATTTTATTTTATCCGCAAGTTTTCACAAATTATTTTTTGACACACACAAATAAAAAAGGCGTAAAATTTTCTTTCACGCCTTTTATTAAATTCTTTTAACCTTATTCAACGATTAATTTTCCTTTCATCATGGAGTAATGTCCAGGGAATGAACAAATAAAATCGTATTCGCCTGCCTCTGGAGCTGTGAATGTAATTTGATCGCTTTCGCCACCGCCAATTAGTTTGGTATGTGCAATAACATCTTGACTATCAACAGGGATATAATCATTATCTTTCGCTGCGATTGCTTCTTTTGCAAAAGTTGCTAAATCAACACCTGCTTTCAAAATAACAAGGTTGTGACCCATAGCTGTTTTTGCCATTGTTCCCGTGTGTTTTAACACTAACGTTACTTCTTGCCCAGCTTTAACATTCAATTCAGACAAATTAAATTGCATTTTGTCGTTACTTTCAATTTCTAACGTAACTGCAGTTGCATCTTCGTGTGCGTGCGCTTCATGCGGGTCTGTTTGTTCTGTTGTTGTTTCTGTCGGAGTTTCGCTACCGCCACAAGATGTAAATGTAAACATACCTGCTGAAAGCATAAAGAACATTACACTAATTCTTACCTTTTTCATATTGTTTTAATTTTTTTTGTACAAAAATATCATTAATATAAGTAGTGGTGAAATTTTCGACGTTATTTTTTCATTAATTAAATTTGACAGTTTTGTGACAATCTTTGGTTGGGCGTGATCGTACGATATTAAGATGGTCGTAACATCTTAAATGTCATATTGTCCTAACGTCAAAATTACCTTTAGATACATAATCCAAACACATAAAACAATTCGAAGAACAAGGTAAAAATCTTTTTGTACCTTTGTCTTAAATTAATTCGATATGAAATTCATTGCTTTTTTAATACTATTAATTCCATTTATTGGACTTTCTCAAAAAAATACCAAGCCAAAAACAGAAAAAAAACTACAAGCATTTTTTGATTATAAGATTTTTCAAATTCCAAATGATTCGGCTTATGTCGAAGGGTATTTGCAATTTCAGGCTACTAAAATAAATTATACGGCTGTGAATAACGGAAAGGATTTGCAAGGTCAGTTGGCGGTTCAATACGAATTAAAACGTGGCGATTCCGTTTACAGTAGTAGCACATATTCGTTTTTAACGCCCGTGATGAAAGACAGCATTGTTGAAAATTTCTTGGAAGTTTTTCGCTTTAAGGTTGCACCAGGGATTTATGATTTTAAATTAGGCTTGTTAGATGTCAATAGTAAAAATGACTTTATTTACAGCACCCAAACGATTGAAATTCCAAAGCAAACAACCGCTCCAACACTTTCGGACGTAATTATTGCCGAACACATGAAATACTCTGCTGAAAGTTCAATTTTCAACAAAAATGGTATTATTGTTTATCCTCGTATTCAGAACTTTTTTGACACACAAGACGAAAAAATACCGTTTTATATTGAGGCTTACAACCTAGATTCGACTAAATCGTATGCATTAAAATGGTCGATTTTTGATGTTGTAAAAAAAGAAACTTTACCAAATTACACGAGTGCCAAAAAAACGTCTAACACTACAAACTCCGTTCTCACTTCGGTTGTTGACATTGCTAATTTACCAACAGGAGAATATAATTTAGTGTTGGAATTAATGCAGAACAGCACAATGGTTTTGGCGAAAAAAGAATACTTCTTTGCGAAACAAACAGACGAATTAAAAGATTTAGTCATTGATGATGCGACTATTATTGTTGACCCTGCATTTCAAGCCTCTATTTCAAAAGATAGCGTGGTCTATTATATGCGTAGTTTACTTCCGATAGTGGGTCAAGCAGAGCAAAAAAACATTCAAAAACTACTGAAAGAAAAGGATACGGACAATATGCGTATGTACATGGAGAAATTTTGGATTGCCATGTCAAAAGTTACGACACCCAAAGGCACACCTTACGAATTGTGGCTCAAATACAAAGGTCAGGTGCAACTTGTTCAGCAGAAATTTCCTGCGATAAATATGCCTGCTCACGCAACAGACAGAGGACGTGTTTACTTGCAATACGGTTCACCATCTTCGATAATTGTAAAAGAAACATCGCCGTCTGAATATCCGTATGAAATTTGGATTTACGACAAAATCAAGCAATATTCTAACCGCCGTTTTGTGTTTTATAGCCCCGAATTATTACAAGGTTCGTATCAACTTTTGCACTCTGATATGATTGGAGAATTGCAAAATTACAGGTGGCAACATGAACTTTCACGTCGAAACTCTCCAAAACGTGATATTGACAATCCCAATGCCGGAAACATCGACCGTTACGGAGGTAACAGTTCGATTTATTACCAACAGCATTAATTCGACATGGATTTAAGTCAAATTGCGGTCGTTATCTTAAATTGGAACGGACAACGTTTGTTGGAAAAATTTTTGCCGTCTGTCGTGGTACATTCGGGAAATGCGGCAATTTACGTTGCAGACAACCATTCGAGTGATAATTCCGTAGCCTTTGTTCTAGAACATTTTCCAACGGTAAAACTAATTGTAAACCAAGAAAATGGAGGTTATGCTAAAGGTTATAACGATGCGTTGAAATTTGTCAATGAACCGATTTACGTGCTTTTGAACAGTGATATTCAAGTCACAGAAAATTGGCTCGAACCGCTTTTTGAAGCGATGCAAGATGAAAAAATTGCGGCTGTTCAGCCGAAAATTAAAGCCTACAACAAGCAAAGTCATTTTGAATATGCAGGTGCGGTCGGTGGTTTTATCGACATGGATTTTTACCCTTTTTGCCGTGGACGTATTTTTGATACGATTGAAGAAGACCAAAACCAATACGATTTCCCGATTGATGTTTTTTGGGTTTCGGGTGCGTGTATGGTCATTCGGAAACGTGTTTTTTGGGAGGTAGGCGGACTTGACGAAGATTTTTTTGCACACATGGAAGAAATCGACCTTTGTTGGCGAGCCAAAAAACGAGGTTATGCTATGCTTGCTGTGCCAACTTCGACGGTGTATCATGTTGGTGGCGGAACGTTAGATTATAATTCACCACGCAAAACGTTTTTGAATTTCCGAAACAGCTTACTGATGATAACCAAAAATTATTCGGGTTGGCTATTTGGCACAATTTTATACCGTTTGATTTTAGACGGAATTGCAGGCACAGTTTTTATGTGCAGACTGAAACCAAAACTAACGTTAGCTATTGTCAAAGCACACTTTTCGTATTATGGGCTTTTAGGAAAAATGTTAGCAAAACGAGAAAAAAATACCGATTTTATTGCGTTTAAATATATTAAAGGTGTTTATCGAGGAAGTATTTTATGGGCTTTCCACATAAAAGGAACAAAAGTTTTTTCAAAGTTAAATCTTCGGAAGTTTGATGAATAGCGGGAAACCGAGTGTTTAGTTCAGATGATACAAGGCGGAATTAGCAAATTCAGAATGAAGAATTCAGATACGTGATGGAATCAGTAAGTTTAGATATTTGCCTTCAAAAATCGATAATAATTAACACCAATAGCGAAAAACGTTACAAACATTGGATAACCACCAATAAACCAATAGCCAGATGCTTTGATTGTAAGTACTCCCGCCCAAAAAGATTTTCCTCCGATTAAAGATACACCAATTAATCCAAGAACAAGTAACAAGACGTTAGTAGTGGTTTTGTCTTAAAAAATAATGCTCTGATTAATCCAATATATCCGCAAATACCAAGTATGGACGAAAAAAGTAAATCCAAGGTAATTTCTGTAATAGAGAAAATAAATATCGCATATATTGAAAAAAACAATAACACTGTTGCAGGAATAACTCCCGAAATTAAAATTATGCGATAAATAATCTCTTTAGTCTTCATGTTCCGATATTACTTCGTCTTGATGGTTTACTCGTATAGGTCTTGGAATTTTGAGTTTCTTTTTGTTAGCAACAGATCCAATGGTCAAACCTTGCACGACAATTGAAAACACAACAACAAAATACGTAATCGCCACAATCGCCTCTTTACTTGCGATCGTTGCTGGTATGGACAACGCTAACGCAATGGAAACACCTCCACGAATACCACCCCATGTCAAAACTTTAATCGTGTGATTATCAATAGGCTTTTTATAACGTATCGTTTTTGACGGTATATAAATTGACAGGAAACGGGCTAACAAAACCACTATAATTGCTACAAATCCTGCTTTCCAATATTGTTGCAAATCCGTAATGATAATTACCTCCAAGCCGATGAATAAGAATAAAATCGCATTGAAAATTTCGTCAATAACTTCCCAAAACTTATGTAGGTAATCCGTCAATTCTTCGGAGTTTTTCGCTTTTGAGAATTTGAGGTTTCCGATAAATAATCCTGCTGAAACCATTGCCAATGGTGCTGAAACGTGCAATCCTCTGCACAAAACATAACCGCCCATTACAATCGAAAGCGTACTCATGACCGCAATTTTATAATCGGACGTAATTTTAATAACTTTTTTCGCCAAAATACCCAAAAGCAAACCAACCAAAATACCACCAAAAAATTCTTGAATAAAAAACCATGTAATATTAAAGAACGAAATATCGCTATCCGAACCTGTTGCTATCTGCAAAACGACGATAAAAAAAACAATCGCCGTTCCGTCATTAAACAACGATTCACCTGCTACCTTAATTTGCAACGATTTTTCAACTTTTGCCTCTTTCAGTACACCCAACACGGCAATCGGGTCTGTCGGAGCAATCAACGCACCGAAAAGAAGACAATGAATAAATTCCATCGGAGCGTGTACCCAACTCGAAATAAAATAAATTGCAAAAGCAACGAAAAAAGCAGTCATCACAACACTAAGTGTTGCAAATATTCCAATTGCTCCACGATGTTCTCTAAGATCTGATATTTTGATGTGAATACCGCCTGCAAAAAGTAGGAAATTCAACAAAACGCCCATTAAAATTTCACTAAAATCAAGACCTTTGGGCAAATCTCGCAAGAAATTTAATACGTTTTTACTTAATATTTTATCGCCAAAAGTTACCAAAACAATGGAGAAAAAGATAGCGATAATCATAATTCCAATCGTCGATGGAAGTTTAAGGTATTGATGATTAAGAAACGAAAATAGTGTGGCAACAACGATTAGTAAAGAGAAAGAAAAGTAAATCTCCATTTATTATATTTTTTTTGTGCCGTAAAAATACGATTTTTAAAATAGAAATTTTGATTTTTAAATGTACTTTTTTTTAAAAAGGGAACTGTTACTTCCTCGAATTTTAACTTTTACAGACTCTTGCTCTACTATTAAAAATACATTCTCAGCGGAATATTTGTTAGCTTTGCAAAAACCTGTTTAAATAAAATTATGGCAACAACAATCATCATCAACATCAAGGAATTAGTGCAAGTTGGGGAAAATTTCCCAACGTTTTTGACAGGTACAAAAATGAACCAACTTCCGACTATCGAAAATGCGTTTTTAATCTTAAAAGACGGACGAATTAAAGATTACGGCACGATGAATGATTACGCTCTCCCCGAAGATGATGTGATTGTGGAAATCATTGATGCGACAGGACGTTTTGTGTTGCCGACCTTTGTTGATGCACATACGCACACCGTTTTTGCCAAACCACGAGAAGAAGAATTTGTTTATCGCATTCAAGGGTTGACCTACGAAGAGATTGCGCTTAAAGGCGGTGGCATACTTAATTCTGCTCGTCGTTTGCAGGAAAAAACCGAAGACGAGCTATTTGAAGACGCAAAAAAACGTATTGAACAAATGATTGCTTACGGAACAGGAGCATTGGAAATCAAATCGGGGTATGGACTTTCTGTCGCTGACGAATTAAAAATGTTGCGTGTCATTAAACGTTTGAAAAACCATTTCCCCATTCCGATTAAAGCCACTTTTTTAGGCGCACACGCTTTTCCAATGGAGTATAAAGAAAATCACGAGGGTTATATTTCGATGATAATCAACGAGATGTTACCTCAAATAGCCGAAGAAAATTTAGCGGATTATATTGATGTTTTTTGCGAGCGCAATTATTTTTCGGTCGAAGAAACGGAACGCATTTTAAAAGCAGGCGCAACTTACGGACTAAAACCGAAAGTGCACGTCAATCAATTTACCATTTCGGGAGGAATTGAAAAAGCTGTGGAATTAGGCGCAATCTCCGTTGACCATTTGGAAGAAATCAGTGATGAAGACATTCAGGCGTTAAAGGGGAAAACGTGTATTCCAACTTTGTTGCCGAGTTGTTCGCACTTCATTAATATTCCTTTTGCCGATGCTCGAAAAATGATAAATGCCGATTTGCCTATTGCTTTAGCCTCTGATTTTAACCCAGGAACGACACCCAATTCCAACATGTCGGTGGTGTGGAGTTTGGCGTGTATCAAAATGCGCTTAACACCCGAAGAGGCATTTAATGCAATGACAATTAACGCTGCTATGGCACTCGAACTTTCGGACGAACTCGGAACAATTTCCAAAGGAAAACGAGGAAGTGTGATGATTACGAAAGAAATTCCGTCTTTGGCGTATATTCCGTACGCTTTTGGTGATATGTTGATTGAAAGAGTAATTGTTTAGAGTAAAGACAAAAGACCCGTTGCACTATAAGACGAAAGACCCGCTACGCTGTAAGACTCGATTTTCGGTAGTTTGATGTTTTACTTACTTTTACCACAATATAACGGACAAGCAGTAAAAGAAAATAGATTTTTTCAACACTGAACTTTTCAAATGTAACATTTGTAACACGCCGTTTCAAGATAAAGCAGTACTTTTGTCTTATCTTTAAAAAGAAAAATAATATGAGAATAGAGCAAATATACACAGGTTGCTTGGCGCAAGGGGCGTATTACATCGTAAGTAACGGTGAGGCGGCAATCATCGATCCACTTAGAGAAGTACAGTCGTATATCGACAAGGCAAATGCGGATAATGCTAAAATAAAATACATTTTTGAAACGCACTTTCACGCTGATTTTGTCAGTGGACACATTGATTTAGCACAAAAAACAGGTGCAGAAATCGTTTTTGGACCAACAGCAGTAACCGCTTTTAAAACGACCGTTGCCGAAGATGGTCAGGTTTTTCCCCTAGGAAATGTCAAAATTAAAGTATTACACACGCCTGGACACACTTTGGAGTCTGCAAGTTTTTTAGTTATTGACGAAAACGGAAAAGAACACGCTTTGTTTAGTGGTGACACTTTATTTTTAGGCGATGTTGGGCGACCTGATTTGGCACAAAAAGGAAAAGAGTTGACCCAAGAAGATTTGGCAGGAATGTTATATGATTCGTTGCGTACCAAAATCATGACTTTGCCCGATGATTTAATCATTTACCCTGGTCACGGAGCGGGTTCGGCGTGTGGAAAAAATATGTCCAATGAAACCGTTGGAACGTTGGGCGAACAAAAACAAACGAATTATGCGCTACGTGCGAACATGACCAAAGAAGAATTTGTGAAAGAAGTAACGGACGGCTTAACTACGCCACCTGCTTATTTTCCGTCAAGTGTACAGATGAACAAAAACGGCTATTTGTCAATTGATGAAGT
>DAOMPZ010000004.1:23320-51064 GCA_035445045.1 Crocinitomicaceae bacterium
GAAAGCGGTACAAAAGCCCTTTCGCCCGATGAATTTGAATTCCTTGCCAACGAAACAGAAGCATTGATTTTAGACGTTCGTGCAGGAAGTGACTTTGTAAAAGGTTTTGTTCCGAACGCCATTTCGATTGGCATTGACGGTGGTTTTGCACCGTGGGCAGGAGCGATAATTAAAGACGTAAAACAACCTATTTTGTTGGTTTGCCCTGAAGGGCGAGAAGAAGAAACCGTAACTCGTTTGGCACGTGTCGGTTTTGACAATACGTTGGGTTATTTAAAAGGCGGCATGGCAGCGTGGACAAATGCAGGCAAAGAAACAGACGAAATCCGTTCGATTAAAGCAGATGAATTTGCTACCGAAAGTCAAACGACAAATTACCCAATCATTGATGTGCGCAACCAAGCCGAATACAATACTGGACATTTGGATAACGCTCATTTGTTGCCACTTGACCAACTAAACGAACGTTTTAGTGAATTTCCAAAAGACAAGCCGTTTTACATTCATTGCGCAGGCGGTTATCGTTCTTTAATTGCGGCATCTATCTTAAAAAGCCGTGGCTATCACGACATTACTGATATTGCAGGCGGTTTTGGAGCGATTAAAAATACAAGTTTGCCGATTACAAGTTCAGAGTGCAGTATTAAGAGTTAAGATACATGACGGAATTATTACACAAGTAAGTCCCAGCGGGACGACCGACATTGGTCGCAGGGGTTTTAACCCCTGTAGTTTTTATGAATTGTGTTTAATACGTGATAAACTACTTCGCCACCACAACTTTTCGTATGGTTGTAATTCCCTCGGACGTGATATTTACAAAATAAATACCGCTTGTAAAAGTTGTTGTTTCAACGGTTGTTTGCTCGGCGGAAATACGATTTGTGTAAACGATTTTCCCTGTGAGGTCTGTGACAGACAAACTCGCTCCGATTGGCGCATTTGAAACCGTAAAGGCGTTGTTTGCAGGATTTGGATAAACGCTCCACACCGTTTGTTTTTCGATGGTTGAAACGCCAACTCCTTTATTTACCGTGACATTAGTACACACTTGCTCTTCTTCACCACACGAATTTGTGATAAAAAGACATACGTTATAGATGCCGTCTGTGGCGTAGGTGTGCGTAGGGTTTTCGGCTGTGCTTGCGTTGCCATCGCCAAAATCCCATGCGTAAGAAACAGCATTTTCTTCCTTATTGGTAAACGTTGCCGTGAGTTGGTTTGTGGTGTGCGTAAATATTTGCGGTGTATATGCACCGACTGTTATCGTAATGTTGTCTGTTGCAGTACCACAGCCCGAAAGAGAACTTGAAACGGTGTAGGTTGTTGTACTTGTTGGCGATGCCGTTGGATTGACCGTATTTGCACCTGTTAGCGTATTGTTTGGCGACCATGCATACGTTGCTCCGTTTGTTTCTGTTGCGTGTAGTTGTGTAGAACCACCACACGAAATTTCCGTTTTTGTAGCCGAGGCATTTACTTGATACGGATTGACGGTTATGGTAATGGAATCTACAGCGACACAACCATCTGGTGTATATGCCGAGCCGTAATACGTAACGGTGTTTTTGGGCGTTGCGATGAGTGTATTCGTATTTGCACCTGTAATGGGCGACGAATAAAACCCCCAATAATAGCCAATATTCGACACGTTACCTGTTACCGATGCTTGTAACTGCGTACTATCGCCACACATAATAGCTGTTTTGGTAGCCGATACGTTGACTTGATGCGCAAGATTTACCGTAATCGTAACCGTATCTTTGGCAGTACATCCGTTTGGTGCTGTTGCCGTAACAGTATATTTTGTAGTGCTTTTTGGTTTTGCGGTTGGGGTAGCTGTGGTTGCTCCTGTTAGTGAACCATCATTTGGCGACCAATAATAAGAAATATTAGATGCACCCGATGCGTTTGCTGTTAGCGTAGTTGTTTGCCCACAAAGAATAGAAGAATTGGAAGTGGTAGCATTTACTTGCAAGTTCATAGGAACAACATTTATAACGTTTGAGGTAAAAGTACCACAAGCATTTGTAGCTGAAACAGAATAACTACCAGTTTGATAAACTGTTAAAGGATTTTGGGTTGCTGCGGAATTACTCCATGTTATTGGCGTGTTATAACCTGCATTGGTTACAACACTGTATTGTAGTTTTACCGAACTCGATGCACAAATAGCTGTATCGCCAGAATATACACTAACCGTTGGCAGAGTGGGATTTGATGGGTGAACGTTAATTTTTATTGTTTCATTATTACCATTACCGCACGAAAATCCATAATGGTTTGTTGTTGCGGACATATTGTATGTTACTGATTGGGTAGCAGAGGTATTATTTACTAAAACATCGTTAATAGTATTTACTGCTTTCCATGAAAAGCTTTCTCCTGTAACATTAGTATTGTTGGTTGCTGCTCTCCATTGGATAATAGTAGCAGGAACATTTGTTGTTAATGGGGCATTAACGGCTGTTCCACTACAACTATTATATTCTGAATTATTTGTAAATTTAAAAGGACGAATTTTATTGGAACCAGCATAGTTTGAGGTGCTAGTACCGCTTGGACAAGTCCAAACAACTTTTTTTACATATCCATTACAACCAACGCTAACAGGAATAGGGGCAGAAGAAATAGTAAAACTATTATTAGAGGCTATCGGTACTGCCAAAACAACAGAAGTGTATGTAGTTCCTGTTGAACTCTCAAAATAAATCGTTACATCTCTGTTTACGTCACCGCCACTTACGCTACCGCCACACGTACCTGTTCCACTCATAGAAATAGTATTTCCCGATGCAGTCCAAGAAAAGCCTTGCGCTGAAATGTTTTTAGATAAAAACAAGCAAATTGTTGCTGTTAGGGTTGTGATTATTTTTTTCATTGTTTTTTGTTTTAAATTGTTTTTAAAATTTTTTATTGGACACTTAATTTAACTTAATCCACTAATTAGCTCAATTACTTCCATTCTATTTTCTTTTATCTGAAGATAATTTCTATCATTAGTTATTGTGTTTTCTAATACAATACGACTTCCCTTTGTTGTACTATCATCAAAAATTGTTAGGATTTTATCAATATTGATAGAAACTTTGGTGTCGTTTGGCGCATAACTACCACTAGGTATTGTTACTTCAATAAATTTACTTTTCATTGTTTTTTTTTGGTGATTTGTTTTAATATTTGTGTTATATTTTTCAAAATATATTTCTCTATATCGGAGTGTTGAAACTATAAGACCAAATTGTGCAAGATAGATAAAACACAAAAAAAATGTCCATGAACAATTCAAATCAGAACTAATAATTTTGTGTTTAAAAATAGTAAGTATTAAAACGAATATTTGTCCAACAAAAAATAACCAATAAAACGAATTAAAAAAACCTTGAATAAAATCCCAACAATTTTTTTCTAAAGGCGAATAACTTTTACCTATTCCGAAAATTTCTTTTTTATTTTCTTTAAAATATTTGTCTCTAATCCTATTGATTACTATCTGATTACTCCTATTGGAATATCCTAATTGTAAACTGATTAATGATAAAAAGAATAACATTCCTGCCACAACTATAGAAAAAAGAAAAAATACGTCTAAAGTTATGATTCCACACTTAGTTGAATCGGTTGAAGAATGTACATAAACATAACCAAAGGACCCGAACAACGACAATAATGCAATAAAGAATGTTATAAAACTTCCTATGTGAGCATTATTATTAATAGCATATTGTTCATGTAATTGTTTTTCTAACTCAAATTGAGGGTCACAACTGCTATGTTTTACTGTATCTTTATTACCTTCTTCCATATTTGTATTTTCATAGTAACAATTTAATTTTCCTCTATTATATCAACATAATCAATTGGTAAATTAAATTTTTTTGAAATGTCTTTTATTAAAGTATCATCTGTATAAAATCTGCCTTGGTCAAATTGATTTGTAATGTCATTATCATCAAAATCCTTAATTTCAATAATTTGATAAAATCCTCTAGCACCTGCGTGATTGGGAGTTTCAAAATCTTTAAAAACCGAAAATGAATACATAATTTCTTGTCTTTTAAATATTATTTCTAATCCTTTTGAGCTTTATCTAAAACCCAAATGCAAAAATATTTTTAAAATTTCAGTTCTATATTCAAAATAATTTCTAAATTAGGCGCAATAAAACTAAATTAGGCGTAATTATGACAAATCAAGAATTAGGCGATAATGTTCGCAAAATAAGAGAGTTAAAGGGATTTTCGCAACAAAACTTGGCAGATGAAATAGGCGTTGACCAAAAAACGGTAAGTCGTATTGAGCAAGGAGCGTTGTCGCCGAGATTTGATTTAGTTGTAAGTATCGCCAGAGCATTCAATATCAAATTGAGCGCACTCCTGAATTTTGATAAAGAACTGATTTTCAACAATATCGTAAACACACAGCAAGGTGGTCATTTTATTGCCTACAACAATACCGAAATCGAAAAGGTTGAGGAGTTGTACAAGCAGTTGCTCAAAGAAAAAGATGAGGTTATTGCGTTACTTAGGAAGTGAAGATAGAGGACGGAATTGAAAACCGTTCTAAGATTATTTTTTAACCGTTCTCAAAAAGATTACTGTATTGCTTGTTAAAACCGTTTACCTATTTATATCGGTTATAATTCCTGTCGGTCTTTTAATGATTTTGAGAAGTTTTTGTACCTTTGTATAAAATAAGTGAAGTATGGAAACAATAACATTAAAAATAGATTTACGGAGTAAAGCAGGAAAAGCATTTAAAACGATGTTAGATGCTGTTTATCTAAAGCAACCTGGAATTGAAATCGTCAAAGAAAAAAGTGCTTATAATCCTAAGTTTGTGAAAAAAATCAGAAATGCAGAAAAGCAGATAAAAGAGGGTAAATATAAAGTTTTAGACACAAACGATATATGGGGAAGTTTAGGGTTATCTTAGCGGACGGCGCACTTGCAGATATTGAAAAACATTACAAATCGGGCGACAAATCTGTTATAAAGAAGATTAAAGTAATTTTAACCGAGTTGGAAGAACACCCAACCACAGGCGTAGGGCAACCCGAACAATTAAAACACGAATTAGCAGGCAAATGGTCTCGCAGGATAAATCAAAAACACAGAATGGTGTATTCTATTAATGACCATACTGTTACCGTAGAGGTTTTTTCAGCAATGGGTCATTATTTCGACAAATAATCCTATCACAAAAAATCCCCCAAATCTAAAATTCGGAGGATTTTCTATTTTTTAAGTTACAAGTCTTAACGATGCACTCTAAATTCTGAATTAATAACGATAATGCTCCGATTTGTACGGCCCTTCGACATTAACGCCAATGTATTTTGCTTGGTCTGCTGTCAATGTTTCTAACTCAACACCGATTTTTGCCAAATGCAAACGTGCTACTTTTTCATCTAAATGTTTCGGTAACATATATACATTGTTTTCATATTTGTCGGCATTGTTCCAAAGTTCAAGTTGTGCCAACGTTTGGTTTGTAAATGAATTAGACATTACAAAAGACGGGTGTCCTGTTGCACAACCTAAATTTACCAAACGACCTTCTGCCAAGATGATAACTTCTTTGCCGTTTACGTTGTAAATATCCACTTGTGGTTTCACGACAACTTTTGTGTTT
Organism: Crocinitomicaceae bacterium; assembly: GCA_035445045.1. Taxonomy (GTDB): domain Bacteria; phylum Bacteroidota; class Bacteroidia; order Flavobacteriales_D; family Crocinitomicaceae; genus 40-80. The sequence goes on from DAOMPZ010000004.1 coordinate 28,955, forward strand.
CCGTGGTTTTTGTTCAACCAAGCCATGTCGATTTCATTATCAAAGTGTCCGATGTTACAAACGATTGTTTTATCTTTCATTTTCTCAAAATGACGACCAACAACGATGTCTTTGTTTCCTGTTGTCGTTACAACGATGTCAACGTTATGAACAACAGAGTCTAATGTTTTTACTTCAAAACCGTCCATCGCTGCTTGTAACGCACAAATTGGGTCGATTTCTGTCACGATAACACGTGCGCCTGCTCCTCTCAACGATGCTGCAGAACCTTTTCCAACATCACCGTAACCACAAACAACGGCTACTTTTCCTGCCATCATCACGTCTGTTGCACGGCGAATAGAGTCAACCAACGATTCTTTACAACCGTATTTGTTGTCAAATTTAGACTTCGTAACAGAGTCGTTTACATTGATTGCTGGCATTACCAACGTTCCGTTTTTCACACGTTCGTATAAACGGTGTACACCTGTTGTTGTTTCTTCAGAAAGTCCCTTGATGTCTTTTGTCAATTCTGGAAAACGGTCAAAAACCATGTTCGTCAAATCGCCACCGTCATCTAAAATCATGTTTAATGGTTTACCGCCTTCAAACGCAAATAACGTTTGTTCGATACACCAATCAAATTCTTCTTCGTTCATACCTTTCCATGCATACACAGGTATTCCCGCTGCTGCGATTGCTGCTGCTGCATGATCTTGTGTAGAAAAAATATTACATGATGACCACGTAACTTCTGCGCCTAATTCCACTAACGTTTCGATTAAAACTGCCGTTTGAATAGTCATGTGCAAGCAACCTGCGATGCGTGCACCTGCCAATGGTTTTGATGCACCATATTCAGCTCTCAACGACATCAAACCTGGCATTTCAGCCTCTGCTAATTTAATTTCCTTTCTTCCCCATTCCGCAAGACTAATGTCTTTTACTTTATAGGCTACTTTTTCAGTTGTATTACTCATTTTACTATTTATTTCTATTTTTTAGAGATGCAAATTTACGAAGTTCCTTTGTGATAAAAAAATGTTTTTCGTTTGAGCTGTTTATTTTAACGCAAACAAATCATTTTCGCAAGACAAATTCTACACGTCTATTTGTTTCTCTGTTTTCGTCTGTGTCATTGTTTACAACAGGTTGACCACTTCCTTTGCCGTCAGTCGTAATGCGGTTTTTGTCAATTCCTTTGCTAACCAAATATTCTTTGACAGCATTGGCACGGTTTAACGACAAGGTAAGGTTTGCGGTCTTATTACCGATGTTGTCCGTGTGTCCTGTCAACGCAATTTTGTACGTTGGATTGCTTTTTAAAAGCGTTACAACTTTATCCAATTCAACAAATGAAGATGATTTTAGCGTGAATTTGGCAAAATCAAACGTGATATTTTTCAAAATAATTGCTTTGTCCAATACAACTTTTGCAGGATTAAAATAGGTAATGTCGCTTTGAACTTTTTGTGTAAAGAAATTTTGGATAAATGTTGGCAAGCCCAAACGTGCTTTTTTACCTGCTAATTCCACGACGTTATTTTCATAACCACATTCCATTCCTACTTTGTTGGGATTTTTGATAACGCCTAAATACGCAGTTTTATAGATTGGGAAATAAATTTTTCCGTCATTGGCAATTTGTAAAGCTCCAACCCATTCTTTATTCGGCGTTGAACCAACTTTAATCATTGATGCTAAAATCAAGCTGTCTGAGCCTGCCTGTAAATTTAACTGATAAATTTCGCCTGTTCCTGCGGCAGAAACATACAACAAAGAACCGTCAGGGGAAAATTCGATGCCGTAAGGATAGGTTTTGTCGCCAATATATTTCGTCAATGGATTGCTAACAATTCCTGTTTGATTGTCAAAATCGAAAATTTCAACGATATAATCACTTTCCAAAGCTAACGCTAAGTTACTACCGTCGGGATTTGCTTTCATGTAACCTTGTGTATTCAAATCGGGTCCTTTATGCACCAATCCAGCTTTAGACACGACAGGCGTTTTGGAAACACCATTTTCGGTTACTAAAAATGCCAAAAACTCATCGCTTTCCCATTTATGTGCAATGACCCACATACTTTTTCCGTCCCGATGTGATACGGCCGTCAAACGCTCGGTAATTGGATCTGTCAATTTGATGTTTTTTTCTTCTGTAACATTTCCCAAGCCGTTTTCCAAACGCATATCAATCGTAGAGTAATTTAATCCCGCAGGTTTTGCTGTTGCAGGCACAGAAAATAAATAATAGATATTTTTGTCATTCGGTTTCGGAACGGCCACACCTGAAGAAGTCGAAGAAGGGTCGCCTTTTAAATCCGTGCCGTTTGGCATCTTTTCGTGGTTGCTGTTCCAAACAGAAATTCCGTCCGTGTAGAACAATAATTTCCCTTCCGCATTTGAGATAACAGCGCAACCTTCGTCTGTAAAAACTTTGCCGTCTGTTAGTGCAACAGGTTTGCCACTTGAAAAGTCAACACCGCAGTTTTCGCCAAAATACCAAATATTTGCCTCTTTTTGAGCAAATGTAAAGCAAGAAATACTTATCGCAATAAGTAGCGTAAAAATTTTAGGAAAATAATTCATAGTTGTTATTTTTTTAAGCAAAAATAAGCATTTTTCGTAGATTACGGATAATGTCAAAAAAATAGGGTTCATTTGTAAACGAACCCTATTTAAAATGTCTTAACGTCTTAATATCCTAACATCGTAACGTCTAACCTCACTTAATTTTACTAATCGGATTGGTCAATCCTTCCCATTCTACTAAGTGAAGTTTAACCGTTCCAACAGGAATTTTTGCTTTGACGTAAATCGGAATTTTATTATCGTCGTCCGTAACCCAAAAATTCACATCGTCTTCGCTTTTAAAATAACGTCCTTTTTGCACGACAGGAACGAATTTTAAACATTTGAATTTTCCTTTGCGAATGGAAATATCGTCTTTTCCGACATATTTAATTTTTAAATTCCAAATTTCGCCGTCCATAAAACATTTGTATTCAATAATTTGCCCCACTTTTAGATTTTTAAAATCCAAGGTGCGTGCGTAATAAAACGCAGAAATCATATCTTGAATACCAAGTGGCGCATTAACGTTTCCTTTTTCGGTTTGCACTTGTTGTTTGTGTTGGTTGAAAATATAATTTTGTTTAATGGTGTGTCCACCTTCGTAAACGTCACGGTCAAATTCCCACGGGAAAGCACCTTTTTTGTCGATGTAACTTTGATAGACATCATTTACCTTGTAAACAGCATTAAATCCACCCAAGGTTCGACCTGTTGCAACGACATGAACCAATTCACGCCCTTGCGGTTTTTTATTCGTTGACTTCACTTCTAAAACCGCCTCGCCTGCATCGACAACGCCATACGTTACTCTGTATCGTAACACTTCGCCTACTTGAAACGTTCTGTTTTTAGCAACAGGATAAGTAACGGTAACAGTTGCCATGGTCAAAATGCCAATGACTGCTACCAACGGAAATACAAACCACTTTTTCATAATGCGAAAAATTTAATTGTTTAGAACTTGATTTACAAAGCGTGTGCCAATTTTTGTGAGAAAAAGACTAACTCCCCAACACCTCTTTAATCTTCTCTTTCGTTAATTTATCGTTGCCGACAAATAATTCGTTGCCGTAACAAATGACAGGTCGGCGCAAAAAAGTATAGTCGGACAAAATTAATTTTTTAAAATCTTCGTCGTTTTGGATAGTCGTTTTGACAGAACTGTAATTGCGGGATTTTTTAGAAAATAAAAACTCGTAAGACTTTGTTTTTGAGTATAATTCATCTAATTCTTGCTCAGAAATATTTTGTTTTTTGATGTCGATTAATTCAAAATCAGTCAGGTTTTTGATTGATTTTAAAATCTCTTTACACGTTGAGCAGGTACTCAAATAAAAAATTTTGTTTATATTCATCGCCAATTACGTTTTTGTTACCATTGCAAATGCGGTACGAAACTAAAAATTTTAATTTATATTTGCGGACAATTTTAAAAATACAAAACTATGTCAACAGAGAAAACAAGATATTCAGACGTGGAGTTGCAAGAATTTAAACAACTAATCGAGGAGAAACTTGAAAGCGCACAGCGTGATTATGAGTTGTTAAAAAATTCATTGACCAACAACAACCACGGCACAGACGATACAGGTCGTACATTTAACATGATGGAAGACGGTTCAGAAACCTTGACCCGTGAAGAATTGGCGCAGTTGAGTATCAGACAGCAAAAGTTTATCGACAACTTAAAAAATGCACTTATCCGTATTCAAAATAAAACGTATGGCATTTGCCGTGAAACAGGAAAATTAATTGCAAAAGAACGCTTGAAATTAGTTCCACACGCAACATTAAGCATCGAGGCAAAAAATGCTCAAGGAGGAAGGTAGTCAGAGAAAGCATTATTTGCTTGTAGGTGCATTGGTTGCGCTTATTTTGCTCATAGACCAAGTTGTCAAGATTTGGGTCAAAAGTACGTTTGACGATAGCACGCCGATCAATATTTTTGGCGAGTGGTTTAGAATGGTGTATGTTGAAAACCCAGGTATGGCTTTCGGAACGACTTTTGGCGCAGGAATGTGGCCAAAACTAACATTGAGTTTATTGCGTGTCGGAGCGATTACAGCGATTTTTATCTATCTTTTCAAAAAAATAAAGTCGGGCGTTTCAACTGAATTTGTCATCGTTGGCGCACTTGTTTTAAGTGGAGCGATAGGCAATTTAATTGACTCTATGTTGTATGATTTTATCTTTAAATTCGACCCTTGTTATTATTACAATTTTCAAGAAGGTTCAAAAATTTTCCACGACTGCGACTTCTACGGAAAAGTAGAAATCCGCCCACGAGGTTTTCTACTCGGCAACGTTGTCGATATGTTTCAATTCAATTTAAGTTATCCCAAATGGGTTCCTGTTTTGGGTGGAAAAGAAGTTTTTCCTGCCGTATGGAACATCGCTGACGGTGCAATTTCAGTAGCGGTTGTGTGGATATTTATTCGCTACAAAACATTGACAAAAGAAAGCGAGGACACTTCAAAAACAGAGTAGATTTTTTAATTCTGTACGAGCTAACAAAATAAATTAGCAACAGAAAATATTTGTCCCAAGAGGTAAGTCTTTTGTCCAGGCTAAACGCATTAAAATGTTTTTTTAATTCTCTTTGTTCTTTTTTCCGTAAAAAGAACCAAAAACTCGTCGCCACGATTTATTTCGACACCCATATCTTCCTTGTTAGCTAAAAGAACAAAACTTGCTTCGCTTCGAACAGTTGTTCTTTTTGCGCTAACTACGTCGTATGCGTCCCGTCAAAAAAATCAATGCGACCGTCCCGTTTTCGAGTAAGATTTTAGGTAAAACAAATTTTTACTTTTAAACATTAATTCAACAAAAGTAATTGTTCTAACTTTTGATGCGTTTGACCTTTCTTTTGTCTGATGTCTTTCTTCTTTTATCTGAAAAAAACTATCTTTGCACTATGCAGACAAAATGGTATGGTAAAGACTTTCGTTTAGGCATTGTTGGCGGAGGACAATTAGGGAGAATGTTGATACAAGAAGCTATCAACTATGACGTGTATGTTTATTCGCTCGACCCAAGTTCTGAAGCGTCGTGTGCGCATTGTGCGAACGGCTTTACGGTTGGTTCGTTAAACGATTTCGATGCGGTTTATAACTTCGGTAAAAACATGGATGTTATTACCGTTGAAATTGAAAATGTCAGCATTGAGGCGTTGGAAAAATTGGAACAAGAAGGGAAAAAAGTTTTTCCACAACCACATATTTTGCGTTTAATCAAAGACAAAGGCTTGCAAAAACAATTTTATGTCGATAATAATTTGCCGACAGCACCTTTTTATTTAGTTGAAAATAAGTCAGAAATCGAACAATACCGCTCCGAATTTCCATTTATGATGAAATTGCGCACAGGCGGTTATGACGGAAAAGGTGTCACGCCTTTACGAAACGATAGTGATATTGATTTGGCATTTGAAACGCCCAGTGTTTTGGAAAAAATGGTTGATTTCAAAAAAGAATTATCCGTGATTGTTGCACGCAACGAACGTGGCGAAGTCAAAACGTTTCCAACGGTAGAGTGTGAGTTTAATCCCAAAGCCAATTTAGTCGAATTTTTATTTGCACCTGCTAACATTTCAGAAGAAATTGAAACCAAAGCGCAAGCATTAGCCAAAGAAGTAATTGAAAAATTAGGCATGGTTGGTTTGTTGGCGGTCGAATTATTTTTAACACACGACGACCAAATTTTAATCAACGAAATTGCTCCACGACCACACAATAGCGGACATCACACGATTGAATGCAACGTGACTTCACAGTTTGAACAGCATTTGCGTAGTATTTTGAATTTACCGCTCGGAAGTACAAAAATCACACGTGCAGGCGTGATGATTAACTTGTTAGGCGCAGAAGGATTTGAGGGCAATGCCATATATCGAAATTTAAAAGAAATCATGTCTTGGGAAGGTGTTTACACGCATATTTACGGCAAAACAACCACCAAACCTTACCGCAAAATGGGACACATTACCATTGCAGGCGAGGATATTGAAGAAGTGAAAAAATTAGGACTAAAAGTGAAAGAAACGATTAGTGTGGAGAGTTAATTGGACGTTATGATTTTAGGATATTAAGACGTTAGGACAAGTTCAGAGTGTAGAATTAAGAGTTAAGATAAATCGTGAATGAAAAAAATTCAAATATCAAGGCTTGGTAAAAAATTAAAAACGGAGTTTACCCTTGTAAATGAGCATTTTAATTTTTTAGCGTAACGCAGATAGTTGAACTTTTTTTTTATTCACAAAAAAGAAGATAGATATGGTAGGAATAATAATGGGAAGTAAATCAGACCTCCCAATAATGAAACAAGCAGTTGAAATATTACAGCAATTTGGTGTTCCGTATGAAATCAATATTGTTTCGGCACACCGAACGCCCGAATTGATGTTTGATTATGCTAAAAATGCACACAAACGAGGCATCAAAGTGATTATCGCAGGTGCAGGTGGTGCGGCACATTTACCTGGAATGACAGCATCATTGACACCACTTCCCGTGATTGGCGTTCCTGTAAAATCAAGTAATTCCATTGACGGTTGGGATAGTATTTTGTCTATTTTGCAAATGCCAAACGGTATTCCCGTAGCAACCGTAGCATTAAACGCAGCCAAAAATGCAGGGATTTTGGCAGCTAAAATCATTGCATCAAGCGATGTAGCATTGTTGGAAAAACTTTCGGCATATATGGAAGAATTGAAAACGGCTGTGTTGGAAAGTGGAAAAAATTTAGAAATTTAATGTATGCTTAGTCACCCTTTTTTGCTTGTTATTTTTGCAATTACGGTTGTCGTGATGCTTTTGTTGGACTTAGGTGTTTTCAACAAAAAAGGACACGTAATTGGGAATAAAGAGGCGTTGTCATGGTCGTTGGTTTGGATTGCGCTGTCGATGATTTTCAGCGGTGTTATCTATTTTACCTACAACATCGAAGATTCGCACGAACTTGCTATTGAAAAATTCTCGCAGTTTCAATCGGCGTATTGGATTGAAAAAGCCTTGTCCATGGACAATTTGTTTGTGTTTATCTTGGTTTTCAAAATGTTCAAAGTGCCTGCACAGAACCAACACCGCATTTTGTTTTGGGGAATTATCGGCGCATTGGTTTTTCGGGCGATTTTCATTTTTGCAGGTGTCGGACTTATCAAATTGACTTATTTACCAGCTTTTTCAATCGGCGATTGGCATTTTACCATTCCACACGATGCCGAAACACTCTCGGATTTTACTACCAAAACGTTTTATCAACCGAATGTTGTATTGTTTTTGTTTGGTGTCTTTTTGTTGGTTGCAGGCATCAAATCGTGGTCGGCAAACGATGATGAAGAACCCAAAGATTTTTCCAAAAGTCTTGGCGCACGTATCGTTCATCGTTTTTTTAAGGTAACGGACGAATTTGACGGGGATAAATTTTTCACCATTAAAAACGGAGTACGAGTAGCAACGCCGATGTTGGTTGTCATTGCGGTTATCGAATTTACCGATTTACTTTTTGCCGTTGACTCTATTCCTGCGATTTTTGCCATTGCACCGAACGACCCTTATATTTTATACGCATCGAATATTTTTGCGATTTTGGGATTGCGTGCCTTGTATTTTCTTTTGGCAAATTTCATGGACGCATTTAGCAAACTGCATTACGGTTTGGCTATCGTTTTAAGTTTCATCGGAGTGAAAATGATTCTCGCGCCGTTCTATCACATCGAGGCAAGTCATTCGCTTTTGATTGTCGGTTCAGTACTCGTTATTTCCGTTATTTATTCTGTCTTATCTTCTAAAAAAACAAACTTATGATTATCAAATCTGCCGAATTTTTGGTCAGCAACAGCGATGTAAAACATTGCCCGATTACCGAGAAAAAAGAATTTGCTTTTATTGGGCGTTCCAATGTTGGCAAGTCGTCTTTAATCAATATGTTGACGGGAAATAACAAGTTGGCAAAAACATCGCAAACACCAGGAAAAACACAATTAATCAATCACTTTGACATCAATAAAACATGGCTCATTGCCGATTTACCAGGGTACGGTTACGCCAAAGTTTCTAAAACACAACGGGAAAAATTCGGTAAAATGATTTCTAATTATTTGTTGAAACGTGAGAATTTAATCACCACATTTGTATTGGTTGACAGCCGTTTAGAACCCCAAAAAATTGATGTTGAATTTATGAATTGGTGTGGCGAAAAAGGCATTTCATTTTCAATTATTTTTACCAAAATAGACAAACTTTCATCGTCCGAATTACAACGCAATTTAGCACGCTACAAAAAAGAAATGCTCAAATTTTGGGAAGAATTACCACCCATTTTCATGACATCAAGTTCTTCTAATTTCGGCAAAGAAAAAGTGTTGAATTATATTGAGAGTTTGTTGGGGTAAGACTGAAAGACGTAGGATTAAAGACGCTACAACTATTAAGTAACACTAAACATTAACTACAAACCCATTATCTCATGCAAAAAGGAGCAATAGAAATATATAAAACCCAAACAGGCACAGAAATTCAAGTGAATTTGGATAGAGAAACGATTTGGCTTACTCAAGACCAAATTGCACTTCTGTTTGGAACGCAACGTCCCGCTATTACAAAGCATTTGAATAATATATTCAAATCAAACGAATTAGAAGCAAAAGTGGTTAGTTCCATTTTGGAACATACCACTCAACACGGTGCAATAGAAGGAAAAACTCAAATTACAAAAGTAAAATATTATAACCTTGATGCAATTATATCTGTAGGGTATAGGGTGAATTCGACCAAAGCTACTCAGTTCCGTATTTGGGCAACTCAACGCTTAAAAGAAGTTTTAGTCCAAGGTTATAGTATCAACCAAAAACGTTTGGACGAACTCCAACAAACCGTTCAACTTATTCAAAAATCTATTTCAAGCGATACAAATTTAACCGAAACTAAAGGTTTATTGGACATTATTTCCCAATACGCTCAAAGTTTTGTATTATTGAACCGATTTGACAGTAATACAATGGAAACGGGAATTTTGGAACAGGAAATTTCTTATGAAATTGAATATGTGGAAGCAAAAAATGCTATTTCGGAACTCAAAAAACAGTTGATTACCAAAAAAGAGGCGACCGAACTGTTCGGAAATGAAAAGGATAACAGCTTTGAAGGAACGTTAAAAAGTATTGTTCAGACATTTGACGGAATTTATCTTTATCCAAGTATCGAAGAACAAGCTGCACACCTACTTTATTTCACCATCAAAAATCACTCTTTTTCAGACGGAAACAAACGCATTGGTGCATTTTTGTTTATTTGGTTTTTAGAAAAAAACAAACACCGTTTTAAGCAAAATGGCGAATTAAAAATCAACGACAATGCTTTGGTAGCGATAGCGTTATTAATAGCTCAAAGCAATCCTTCAGACAAAGAATTGATGATAAAACTGATTATCCAACTTGTCCGTAATCGATAATTTTAGCGTATAAATTAATGAAGCCTAAACTCAACAGGTAAAATAAAATACGAATTAACGTCCTTTCCGTTTTTCTTAGCAGGTCGCCAGCAAGGCATCATTCTCACAATGCGAATAGCTTCTTGGTCGCATTCTTTACATTCTTTCATTCCTCGAATGGCTTGCACATTTGAAATAGTGCTATCAACACCAACAACGAATCTTAATATTGATTTTCCTTGCAGACCTAATTCACGAGCAATGTCAGGATATTTCATGTTTTCAGCCAAGAATTTAATGAGTTCTTTTTTTCCACCTGGGAATTCAGCCCTTTCGTCAACGTCAAATTCAATGACAACATCGACCTCTTCTTTTGGTGGCGAAGGAGTTGTCGATAACGGCATTCTGCAACCTATTGTTGTCGGTATTGGTTGCGCAAGGCTAATACTCGAAAATAAAACAATTATGCTAAAGATGATTACGGTTTTCATACTACTCGAATTAAAATGATTATCTCAAATTTAACGATAAAGTTTAAATGACCAGAACAAATCAGCGGTGTTTTTATTCTGCTGTACGAATTGTTGAGTTGGTAAGACAAAAGACGACGTTACGATATTAAGACGTTAAGACCTTACGACAGTCCTAACGTCTTCATATCATAATGTCTTAATCCAACTTACAACTGCCCTAACAAAACCGTCAAACTCGTTTTTTTCGTCAACAAACTTTGTAGTTCATCAACAGAAATACGAATTTGTTCCATCGTATCACGATCACGAATGGTTACGGTGTTGTCTTCTAAGGTTTGGTGGTCAACTGTTACGGAAAAAGGCGTTCCAATAGCATCTTGACGGCGGTAGCGTTTACCGATAGAATCTTTTTCGTCGTATTGACATTGGAAATCAAATTTCAAACCATTGATAATTTCACGTGCTTTTTCAGGTAATCCGTCTTTTTTTGTCAACGGCATAACCGCTACTTTGTACGGTGCTAACGGCGCAGGAATTTTCATCACGACACGTTCCGTTCCGTCCTCTAATTTTTCCGTTTGATGTGCTGCGCTCAAAACCGACAAAAACAATCTGTCTAAACCAACCGATGTTTCAACTACATAAGGCACATAACTTTCGTTTAATTCAGGGTCGAAATACTGTAATTTTTTGCCCGAAAATTGCTCGTGTTGCTTTAAATCGAAGTCGGTGCGTGAGTGAATGCCCTCTAACTCTTTGAAACCCATTGGGAAATCAAACTCAATATCGCACGCCGCATTGGCGTAATGTGCCAATTTGATGTGGTCGTGAAAACGGTATTTTTCTTCGCCCAAACCTAACGCACCGTGCCATTTTCTGCGTAAATTTTTCCAATATTCGTACCATTTCATTTCTTCACCTGGACGTACAAAAAATTGCATTTCCATTTGTTCAAACTCCCGCATACGGAAAATAAATTGACGTGCAACTATCTCATTTCTAAATGCTTTTCCGATTTGTGCAATTCCAAAAGGAATTTTCATACGACCCGATTTTTGCACGTTTAAGTAATTGACAAAAATCCCTTGTGCGGTTTCGGGACGCAAGTAAATTTTAGAAGCATCGCCTGCGACAGAGCCTAATTCGGTAGCGAACATCAAATTAAATTGACGTACTTCCGTCCAGTTTTTCGTTCCCGAAATGGGGCAAACGATTTCCAAATCCAAAATTAGTTGACGAACACCCTCTAAATCTTCATTTTCTAAGGTTTCACGCATTCTGTCTTCGATAGAAGTGATTTTTTCAGCATTGCGCAAAACATTCGGATTCGTTGCTCTAAATTGAGTTTCGTCAAACGTTTCGCCGAATTTTTTCTTTCCTTTTTCGACTTCTTTTTCAATTTTTTGACGAATTTTTTCGATGTGTTCTTCGATTAAAACGTCCGCTCTGTATCGTTTTTTAGAATCTTTATTGTCCACTAATGGGTCGTTGAACGCATCAACGTGTCCCGATGCCTTCCATGTTGTTGGGTGCATAAAGATAGATGCATCAATTCCCACAATGTTTTCGTGCATTTGGGTCATGGACTTCCACCAGTACATTTTTAAGTTGTTTTTCAACTCCGAACCTAACTGCCCATAATCGTAAATGGCAGCCAAACCGTCGTAAATTTCAGAGGACGGAAATACAAAACCATACTCTTTTGCGTGTGATATAACGTCTTTTAATTTGTCTTCTCGTTGTTCCATAAGCGCAAAGATAAAAGTTATTTCGGGAATTTTTACTTCATGACATTTTTTAAAACCACATAGGAACATAGAAATGATAATAGAGAAAGTGCGACATAGTTCGCCTTTGGCAAAACATAGTATTTTTCGTGAATTAACTATGTGATTTACCTGCGGTGCGACTTCGTGGTGTCGAAGACAATCTATGTAAGGCTTGTGTAATAAAAAACTATGTGTCTATGTGGTTTGTTTTTACTTTACACTAAGGAAATTTTTCTACATTTGATGTTTCACTTTTTTAGAAATTATGAAACAGACATTATTTTCACTTCTTTTTTCGACACTTTTTCTCTCAATTGCTTGTACAAATAACAAAACAAACGATTTGACGGAAAAGGAAAAGCGCGCTTTAATTGAGAAAGAAACCGAAACAAAAATAGTGGATTGTCTGAGCCAACTATCTAATTATCAATTTTATGAAACACCCGATTTTAACATTGACAGTTTAAATCAAATTGCAACGGAGGAATTAGCGAAATACCTCAAACACAAACCATTTCCGATTAATACTGAAACGACGAATTTAGAGCAAATTACCTCGCCCGACAATAAATTTAGCATCTATACTTTTTGGTATTATTCGGGCGGAACAGCGGGAGCAATTCATACATCTATTTTACAATGGAAAAAAGCAGACGGCACATATAATGTAAAAGAGTTAGGTTTTCCTGCTTATTACAACGAAATTTATGCTTTAACGGAAACAAATTCAGAAAATCTGTACTTATTATTTGGCGGTTATAAAGGCAGTAGTAGATTAAGAGTAGGGATTTACCAAGTTTTTGAATTAAGCCAAGACAGCATAAACGTGAATTACCCTGCGTTTTATGACCAATATTCAACGTTAGTTTGTTTCGATGATGTTTTGTCGCCAGAATTGCCAAGCTCAAATTGTTTTGAAACGTGTGTAACGTATTCGAAAGAAACGAAAGAACTCAATTTTAAAGACATCGGAAAAGATGACGACATTCATGCTGTAGATGACGATACTTGGTATAATTCAAACCAAGACATTATCAAAAGCAGAACGAAAATACGTTATGTTTTTGACGGAAAAAAGTTTGTGGAGCGAGATTAAAAATAGGTACTTACTGCAAATTCAAATTGGTCGATAAAGATTTCTTTAATGGCAGAGATGTTATTCTGCTCATAAAACAAAAGCATTGCTTTTTTGTAATCTATGGAATCAACTGTTCTAAACGAAAGTGGACAATGGCTTTCGTTCATCAACAAGGCATTGCTGACTATTCGAGCAGTTCGTTTATTGCCGTCCATAAAAGGCTGAATGTAAGAAATTAAGACCAACGCCAACAATGCTTTTTCAAATGCGTTATTTTTTTGATTAATAACAGTACAAGAATTTCGCAGGGCTTCTTGTATCTGAAATTCATTATCCAAAGGGCGGTAATTCGTTCCCGAAATACCTACTCTGCGTTTTCTTAGATTTCGCTCAATGGCAAGCTCTTTTATCAAAATACTATGAATGTCCTCTATCTTAGAAACCGATAAAGGGCTTAAATAATGGGGATTTTCCACTATGAAATCAATGGCTTCTTTGTGATTTAAAAGCATAACAGCCTCTTCCCTGGTTTTTCCTGCCGCCGTTTCTTTTTCTTTCAGTAAACGCTCCGTTTCCAACAACGAATAAGTATTTCCCTCTATTTGCGAAGATTTCCAACTCAAATCAATTGCTAATCTTTCTAATTCTTTTTTGTACTCGATTTCCGAAAGGTTAGCGATGTTGTTTTGAAAAATTTTCTGTAATTCCGAAAGTTTCAACAATTCCTCATTGGTAAAGATATTATGTGTCGCCAAAATATCTGTAATGATTGAAAAATTGAACGTGTCTTTAATTTTCCGTTCGTCAATTTCCTTTTCGTAATATTTGTCAATATCAATAGATTGAAGTACTTCGTACATTGGCGAAATGTTATATTTTGTTCCTTTTCCCTTTCCTATTGCTATAATGTAATTTTCGGAAACTAACTTGGTCAAAATTCTTTTCAGTGTAGCATAACTAACGTCTATGTGACTTTCTTCAAAGATTTCTTTTGATGAATGTAAACCTTTTTTTTGGAGGTATTCTACTATTTTTTCCCAATGTTCCATCGCATTAACTGCTTTTGTAGCTCACAAATATAGCTTTTGTAGCTCAAAATGATTACTTTTTGAGCTATATTTTTATTTTTCGTGAGCTTGAAATAAAATATCAACAACGATTATGAGTTTACAACGTGCTTAATTTGATAATTTGGAACGCATTTTGCCTGCAAGTCAAAAAATCATGTATTTTTACACTTTAAAAATTTAAAATTTATGAGAAACTTAAAATTAGTAGTTGGATTACTATTTACTTTAACATTGAGCTTTAATCTATCGGCTCAAAAAATGAACGAAGACGGAATTTACGCCAAATTCACAACCAATCGTGGGGAAATCACCGTTAAATTATACGCAGACGAAGTGCCGATGACCGTTGCTAATTTTGTCGGTCTTGCGGAAGGGAATTTTAAAATTTTGGACAAAACATTTGACAAACCTTTTTATGATGGATTGAAATTTCATCGTGTTATCAGCGTTGCCAACGGCGACCAAAACGACTTTATGATACAAGGTGGCGACCCCGAAGGCACAGGAATGGGCGGACCAGGGTACAATTTTTACGATGAAATTGTCAGCACATTGAAACACGACAAACCAGGTTATTTGTCTATGGCAAATTCAGGGCCAAGTACAAACGGTTCACAGTTTTTTATTACAATCGTTCCAACACCATGGTTGGACGGCAAACATACTATTTTTGGTAAAGTTGTTTTGGGTCAGCCGGTTGTAAACGGAACGTTGGTGAATGATGTAATGCAGAAAGTTGAAATTATCCGTGTTGGCGATAAATACAGCAAGAAAAATTGGGACGCAACAACCAAATTCAATGAAAAATATTTGGCGTTGAAAAAAGTTGAAGATGAGGAAGTGGCTCGCCTTGAAAAAATTGCACAAATGTCAAAAGACGAGTATAAAAAATATTCGTACGAACAAGTTTTAAAATTGTATCCAGACGCTAAACAAAAAGAAAGTGGTTTATCGTACGTCATTTTAAACGAGGGAACAGACGCAAAAATAAAAGCTGGCGACAAACTCAAAGTGCATTACACAGGAAAATTATTGAACGGAACGGTGTTTGACTCGTCTATTCCACGTAATGCTCCGTTAGAGTTCACGTACAAACAACAATCCATGATTGCGGGTTTTGAAGAAGGTTTGGCAATGCTTGGTAAAGGCGGAAAAGCAATTATCATCATTCCTTATTTCGATGCTTATGGCGCAATGGGCAGACCTGGTGTTATTCCAGCGTATTCTGATTTGATTTTTGAATTGGAAGTAGTTGATGTTCAGTAGGAATAAAAGACATTAGACCGCTGCGCTCAAAGACATTAGACAAAAGACTACGTTAAGATGTTAGGACATTAAGACGTTATGACTTTAGATAGTTGTAACGTCTTTTTTTTATTTCAACTAATTATAAATCCGAACTTTATATGCTCCATCATACACGGTCATATATTGGCGCAAGCCGACATTAGAACCCTCAATAGCTGAACCGTCTAACAGCGAAAAACGTGCGTTGGAACAACTGTCCGATAATTCTAAAAAGTTATCTGTTCGAGGCGTGAGCGGTTCGGCGCAATTAAAACTTGCATCAGACGGGTTGTGTCTGTCAAAGGCGATGAATTGGTCGTAACTCATACGGTAAACGATAATACCTTTACTTCCGCCTTGTACAAAAGCATAACTCCCCACATTTTGCAAATCAATGTACTGCGGCAGTGAAATATTAATCGTAATATCAAACGGAACATTCGGAATTGGGTTTTTACGATTGGGATTACAATTGTTAAAAAACATAATTAACCCAAAAATTAACAAAATTTTCTTGAATATACCTTTTTTATACCATACTTTTGCGCCCATGAAAACCACGATTTTATTCATTTTCATTCTATTAACGACATTTTCACATCAAAATTGCCTTGCTTTTAACGGCGATGATAAAGGCAATTCCAAACAAATATCGGACAAAGCTATTGAAAAAAATCGTGAACAAAAACTAAAACAAGACCAAAAATATCTAAAGCAAGCCAAAAAGCAATTTTGGGCAATGCAATCTAAACAAGTCAAAAAGACGGTTAAGCAAACAGAAAAACGCAACCGTATCAATTCCGCAGAGAATGGACTGATGTACTAATCCAAGTGTAGAGTTCAGACGAAAACGGAATTTTAATCAAACTGAAAATCTAAACTCGAAGACGGCGATGTGAGTTTTTTGTTCTTTTTCCCGCAAAAAAACAAAGAAATTTTTAAAACCTAATCGTACAACCACCCATAACTTGGAAACCATACGTTTGGTAATTCAACCAACGTTTGTATTGATTGTGTGCGACGTTATTTAGGTCTAAAAAGATTGAAATACGTGGATTGTAGCGGTATTCAAAATGCAAGTCGATGTCGTAAATGAAGCCTAAATTTTGAGCATATTGTCCGTCTTCTTCAATAATTTTTGCGCCACCTTGATATACTTTTGCTTTTCGTCCGCCCTCTAAATTGAAGTTCAAGCCAACCAAAAATTTGTCGTATAAATTGTACGAACCTCTGAAAATAAACTGTGTTGACGGCAAGTTCCAAGCAAAAATTTCGTTGCGTGTCATGTACGAATAATAACGCCCGATTACGTCCAATTTAATTTTTTCATTTAACTGATAATAAATTGACCCCTCGATTTTGCCGACATTCATCGTGTCGTAAATAGCTTTAAATTTATTGTTGTCATACGAAAACAGCGTGTCAGTTACAAATAAAAGTTTGTCCTTGAAATTGCCAAATTCAGCACTTATGTTAAACCCAATTTTGTTGGTAATTGTTCCACGGATACCAAGTTCAGCACGAATGGTATTGCTTTCGTTGCGCAGTTGTTGATTGGGTAAAAGAAACTCGTTGATGTAACTCATGGAGCGATATGAATTTTGTGTTAATCCACCGCCAACGTTCAAATACGGAATAAAGATACCGTTCAGTAAATTATATTTAATTTCCGCAATCGGATAAGCTCTAAACTTGTTGATAATACCTGCATCATACACCAAATTCACTCCGACAGTTGCTTTGAGTTTATTGTCAAAGGCGAATGTTGTGGCGTGCAATTTCAAATTGACAATCGTATTGTTGACCACTAAACCGCTGTCAATGGCTGCGCTATCTTTGACATAAACGCTTGTTCCTTCTTGTCCGTAGCGATAACCGTTGTATTTTACGCCTGCATCAATTCCAAAAATTTCGTTACCCCATTTGTACCAAAATTTAGGAGCAAAATCCACGTAATTTTCACGAGCGTTCCAACCGTTGCGCAAGCTGTCGTTTTTCAATTTTCTGTCGGAAAAATTACGATAAGACTAGTCAAAACTGTAATTCAAGTTAGCAGAATCTTTTTTGTGCGATGCAAAATGTGTGTTAAAACCAACTTCGTTAAAGCGTTGTTTGATAGTGTCTTTGCTCACTTCCTTGTCCCGAACGCCGTAATAATTCAATCCTCTGAAATTACCGATAACATTCGCATCAGCTGACCATTTTTCTTTGCGATAGCCGAAATACAAATTCGCTTTGGTACGGTCAAAATTACTTTGTGGATAGCTTTTCATTTTGTGAAAACCGCTAATATGGTTGATGTTAAATCCATAAAAATAATTGCGAGAACGTTTGTTGTTAAAATAAATGTCCGCAAGTGGCATGAGCGGATAGCCAATTCCCAAACGAATGTATGTATTGTACAGTTGTGGCAACTTGTCTTTTAAGTTGATTTTTGCCGCTTGAATGGTGTCAACTTTAATGGCGGTGTTGTATTTCAACGCCAAAAGCGAATAACTCGTTTCTTTGTGCTTAATAACCGTATCAATGATTTTAGGCATTTCGGCAATGCGATATGCTTCGGGAACTTCACGGTTTGCCTCGGCAGTAACATTTTCGATGTCCTGCTTTGTTTTTTGCGCCCATAAATTCGTGCTTGCCAACAGTACGAATGTCAACAACACATATAGTATTTTTTTATTTTCCGTTGCTTTCATCTAATTCAATAACATTAACAGGGGAATTATTATCTATTTTTTTTGGCATATTTTTGAGTTGCATCAATTCTGCCCAAAGTGCATCTGCCTCGTCCAAAATACCGTCATCTTTAAATTTGTAATTGTCGATGACCGAACCTAAGGTTTGTTCAGCATTAAACAAGTCATTTTTCTTGATATAAATACGTGTTTGCAACAACAATGCTTTGGCTGTCCAATAATCGTAAGCAGGTTTGATTTTCATCAATTCACGGATTTGTTTTTCAGCATCGTCCGTACTGCGTTCGTCAAAGGCAATATGTGCCAAGTAAAATTTCGATTCATTTGCCGTGCTATTTTTTGCATTTTTCACGACATATTCCAACGGTTCAATTGCTTGCGAACTGTTTTTTAGGAAATAATTAGACGCTCCAGCAACGTAATTTCCCTCTAACAAAATATCGTTTGTTGCCAACGTATTGGAAATCACACGTTGTGCTGTGTTTGCTGCCTCGCCATAGTTTTTCAAGATGAAATTCGTTCGCATCAACCCGACAATTGCTTGGAAACGTGTGCCAACATTGACCGCAATTTCGTCTAATTGTCTGTAATACACTTCGGCACGCTCGTAATCAGCTTTGTTGTAATAATATTTACTTACAATAGATGCAGCCGTTTCGGAATGTGCATTTTTGGAAAAAGTCAATAATTTTTCATACGTTGCAATTCCTTTTTCTGTCTGACCTGTCGCCATGTAGCTGTTTGCCAAATAGCCTGTCAATTCCGATGCGTATCTTCCTTGTGGGAACTTTTCCAAATACGCATTGATGTTCGTAATTGCCGCTGTGTAATTCGTATCTTGGTCTAAATACGGTTCGATTGCCTCATTGTAATACGTGTCTTCGATTTGATTTTCGATGTCTTTCGCACATGGATAAACGCTTAACGTCGCTATTTTGTCAATTTGACGTTGTGCGGTATAAAGTTTTTGCAACCCACTCACAGCCGATTGACACACCGAATTATCATCTGGATATTGTGACAAAAGTTGTTTGAACGCCGTTTCTGCTTGGCTGTACTTTCGGGACGTCAAATACGCATCGGCAACGTTCAATTTCGCAGGAATAAAATAGCTCGATGTCGGGTATTCGTTGATAATGCGGTTAAAATATGTGATTGCTTTTTCTTCTTCGTGAATGGAGCGATACGAAAGCCCAATTTCATACAAAGACGTTAGAAAAAACGAAGAACGTGGATAATCATTAATCAAATTTTTCAACGCATCGACTTTCTTTTCTGTGCCGTTTTCTTCCAAACCATACGTCAACGCCATGTAATAATAAGCGTGGTCTTTTTGTGGAAAGTTAAATTTCAACGCCTCTTGGTAATAATTAACCGCATTGGCATTGTTGCGCACCACATAATTGACATCACCCAAGCGCAAATACGCATCAAATTTCTTTTCTTTGTTGGTCGTTGCACTTTCGACATAATTTTTAAAGGCAATCTCTTCTTTCTCAAACTGCTTTTTGTTCAAATAGCAATAACCCAAATTGTAATACGCATCGCTTAGCAAGGCTTGCGAAACACCCGTAGGATATTTGATGAACGACTCGTAATATTCAATAGCTTTGTCGTAATTTTTTAAGCGATAATACGCATCGCCTGTCCAATAATATGTTTGGTTGATAATTTTATCGTCAACAGGATATTTCCGAACAAGTTGAAACGTTGTAATCGCATCAGTGTAGTTGCCATTTTGGAATTTTTCAACCGCCAAATTATACGCCACAATTTGATACGCATTTTTCAGACGAACATCTTTGACAGGGAATTTTTCCAAAGAATTGAGCGCATCTTGAAAACGGTGTGTGGTCGTGTAAACCGAAATTAAACAACTGTAAACTTCATCAACTCTATCTGATTTTGGATATTTTTCGATGTATTCTTGTAATGCTAAAACCGCCTCGTTGTAAGGATTGACATCAATTTTATACGAAATAATGGCGAAATTATAAAGTGCATCTTCTTGAATTTTAGCGTTGTATTCCAAGCGAGATGCACGGTCAAAAGCATTTCTTGCACCCAATAAATTTTCGTTTCGCAAATAACATTCAGCGATATTGTAATACGTCACTTGCGCCAGCGAATCTTGTTCTTTTACAACTTTATCGAACTGTTTGATTGCTTTGTCATAATTTCCAGCTTTGAAATACGCATAACCTAACTGATAATCTTCTTCACGAGTGGTTTCGTGCGCTTTGTTGTATTTTTCTAAGTAAACAATCGCCTCGTCATATTGATTGGTGCGGTAAAATGCATCTCCGATGAGTTGGTTCATGTCGCCAAAATTGGCAGGCTTTTCAGCATCTTTGTCGATTGTTTTAGCGGTTTCGGTTACTTTTTTGTAATCGCCCATTAAGTAATAAATCTGCGTGATGTAGTACGGAACAATTTTACTAAAACGAGGGTCGTCTTTTAGTTTTTCAAACCCTTCCAAGGCAATCGCATAGTGTTTTTGTTCGTAGGAAATATGTGAAAAATAATATTGCGCTGGGCCTGAATAAGCCGAAGTTCCGTCTTTAATATCGACAAATTCCAACTTCGCTTTTTCCAATTCACCGACGTTTAAATAGGAATGCCCCAACTTAAAATGATACTCGTTGCGGTCGGAAGAATCTAAATCTCGTTTGTCGATTTTACTCAACCATTCGACCGCTGTTTTGTTGTCTTTCTTTTGGTAATAGAATTTTCCTAATTTGAAATAAATTTGGTTTTTATAGATGTTTTCAGGGTAATTTCGGTTGAAATCTTCCAATAGTTTAATGGCATCGTTGTGGTATAATTCCAACGCTGAACTCGCTTCGTAATACAACGCTTTGATGTAAAAAGGGTCGTTTGTATTCGTGTTTTCGTCAATAAATGTGCGAAACATGACACGTGCCGAACCGTATTGTTCTTTCTCAAAAAGGTCTTCCGCCTTGAAAAAACTACTATACTTACTATTATATTTCTCTGTCGGTTGCGCATACGCTAACGCACTTGTAAAGAGGAAAATTAAAATTAAAAATCGTGACATAATTACATTTATGAACCGATAAAGATAAAGAGGTTTAGCAGGCGAAAAAAGCCCGTTTTTAAAAGTTTTAAACGCTTTTCTGTTAAGATTATTTTTTTTGACGTTATTTCCCATTCGTTTTAATGCTGAATTTTACGCTTTAATTGGACATTACGATTTTACGACATTAGGATTTTATGACATTAGGACGTTAGGACGAAATCGTCTTAATATCATACAGCGTAGCGAGTCATAATATCGTACAGCGCAGCGGGTCATAATGTCCATTTTAATAGAAATAATATGAGAGCCATTGAATTAAAAGCGGTAAACATCTATCAGAACAACGAAACGATTTTAAAAAATATTGATTTTCAACTGTCGGAGGGCGAAATTGTCTATCTTATAGGGAAAACAGGAAGTGGAAAAAGTAGTTTCTTAAAAACACTTTATGGCGAATTGCCGTTAGAAGAGGGTAGTGGTGCTGTTGCTGGCTTTGATTTGAAGCAGTTAAAACGCAAGCAAGTTCCTTTTTTGCGCCGAAAAATCGGTATTGTTTTTCAAGATTTCCAACTTTTAATGGACAGAACGGTTTTGAAAAACCTGCTTTTTGTGATGCAGTCCACGGGTTGGGCGGACAAAGCGTTAATGGAAAAACGTGCTATGGACGTTATGGAACTCGTCGGAATTGCACACAAAGCGCATCAATTACC
>DAOMPZ010000005.1:0-12668 GCA_035445045.1 Crocinitomicaceae bacterium
GTTCCTCCTGTCCCACCTTGAGAAGGTTGTGTTGTAATTCCGCTATTCCACGCACCTGCACCGCCTGCACCACCTGTTCCACCCGCACCAACCACTACGGTATAAGTTTGCCCAGGAGTAACAGGAATCGTAACAGAAGTGTAACCACCGCCACCACCACCGCCTGCACCAGCACACGCTTCTGGGTCCGATGAATTTCTTAAAATAGCAATAGAACCACCGCCACCGCCACCTGCTCCCCAAACTTTTACTGTTATAGAGGTTACACAAGGCGGAACCGTCCAAGTATAAGTACCTGGAGTTGTAAAAGATGCTTGAGAAAAAAGAGTTGAATTAGAAAAAAGAGCAATAAAGCCAAACAAAAGTATTGTAAAAACAAAGCGCAAAAAATTCATATAATTTCAGTTTATTACTACAATAGACGAAATACACCCCTAAAGGTTGCCTTAAATTAAGTAAATATCGGGCGTGAGGCGTTTATTTGTTGTAAGGTATTGTTTTTAAAACAAATATAATTCAATAAAAGAATTTTAATTCATAATTTCTGAAACATTCCGTTTGATATTAGTGGACATCACGTCTGTTGGTAAATCATTATCATCGTCGCCAAAAGGGTCTTCTATTTCCTCGGCGATAATTTCAATACTCATCAAGATATAGAAAATAAAAGTTGCTATTAATGCCGAAAGATAACCTAAAATTGGAACTAAGGCAATTGGAATGGTAATGACGTATAGTAAGATAAATTTTTTCAAAAACATACTGTACGAATAGGGTATAGGCGTTCGTTTGATGCGTTCGCACGCACCGCAGATGTCAAGTAATGCGTTTAGATTTTCGTTAAGTGCTAAGAAGTCAATTTCTGTAATTTTCCCTGTTTTTTTTAGTTCGTAAATTCTGCCGTAAATCATTTTCACAATGTGTGCAGGAACGTGTTCTTTGGATTGCAAAATTTTCAGTTCGTCCGCTGTAAGACTTAATTCTTGCCAATTATCAATACCATTTTTAAGGTGTGTTTTCATCGTAAACGCAAAATTCGGAATCATACGTTCGTAAAAATTCAGTTCTTCTTTGTCTGTGATAATTGCAACTAACTTTAACGAAAGATTACGGGAATGATTGATTAATTCGCCCCATTTTTTGCGTCCTTCCCACCAACGGTCATAAGCAGTGTTTGTCCGAAAGACGAGTAACATCGAAATGACAAAACCAATTAATGAATAAACGGTCATTAAGTTTTTGAGGTAATCAGTGTTTTTCAAATAGTTTATTTCAACATACGCAATAAGCGTTGTGAAAATCGCCATGGAAATAATCGGAATAAACAAAATGCGAATCGTGTCACTTTTTCGGAAAGAAAACACCAAACTAATCCAACTTTTGGGATTGTAAACAATCATACGTTTTTAAGAATTAAATAAAAATAGTGCGACAAAAATATTGTATTTCAGTGAGAGATTGACGAAAGAAATTAGATATTTTCTGTACATTTGTAAGAATATTTTAACCATGAATACAATAATGAAAGAACAAATAATTACTTCTGAAAGAGATAGTCAGTTATTTTTTGATGTTATTACAAATCCGAAAAAACCATCAAAGGCATTAAAAAACGTCTTGAAAGATGATAATGTTTTTGTGTCAAACTCGAAAAAATGATTGAGAAATCACAATCTTTATTCAAACGTTTTTTGACGTATCAAAAAGAACGCTATCCATTCATTGCGTACTTTTTTCTGATAGGTTCTTTTAGCTTTTCAGCGATTGCGTACTCCCGAATTTGCAGAGGTTTGACGGAATTTGTGTCGCTTGATAAATTTTTAATTTGTATTTTTAACACGATTACGCTTTTCTTTTTACTACGCATTTTGGACGAGTTTAAAGACAAAGAAGACGACCGCCAATATCGAAAATATTTGCCTGTCCCACGTGGCTTAATTTCGCTCAACGAACTCAAATACATCGGTATTTTTACGCTCGCACTGCAACTTATTTCTACGACAATTTTCTTCCCGAAAATGTTGGTGTTACTTGCTGTGGTGTATGCGTATTTGTTCCTGATGACTAAGGAATTTTTCGCCAAAGAATGGCTCAAACGCAATCAATTTTGGTACGTGACGAGCCACATGCTTATCATTCCGTTAGTGGACGTTTTTGCGAGCGGTTTTGATTGGTTGTTGGAAAACGAAAAAGCACCAATTGGGTTGTTATTCTTTTTTGCCGTTAGTTTTATGAGCGGAATTGTACTTGAAATCGGCAGAAAAATAAAATCGCCCGAACAGGAAGAAGAAGGCGTGTTGAGTTACACTTATCAGTTAGGAACGAAACGAGCGGTAATTTTTTGGATTTTTATATTGTTGGTTTCGCTGACACTTGCCTGCGTAGCGACCTATTTTGCAGGACATTCGATAGATTCGTACATCGCACTTGCGGTAACATTTTTAATTTGCGCCATTCCTGCTGTTTTGTTTTTAAGAAAACACACCGCAAAAAATAGCAAATTAATTGAGTACAGTTCGGCATTGTGGACGTTTGCGATGTATTTAATTCTCGGCGGTATTCCGATGTTAATGAGTTTATGGAAATGATTTTTTCAAAAAACAGCGTTGAACAAAATCCAAATTTTGGAGGAAAAGCCAATCATTTGCTTGCGGTCAAAGATACAGACGTTTTAATTCCCGAATTTGTTGTTATTCCTGCTGATTACCTCAATACGTTCATTCCAAGTTTTGTTGAAAATAAACAAGAATTTATTGCTAATTTTCAATTTCCAAACCAATTTACACATGAAATTTTAAGCTATTTTGATGAAACGGACTTTCTTGCTGTTCGTTCATCTGCCTTAAACGAAGACGGAAAACAAACGTCATTCGCAGGGCAATACGAAACCCGACTATTTGTTACAAAAGAAACGTTGAACGATGCTTTAATTTCGGTTTGGAGTTCTGCTTTTAGTAACCGAGTAGAAAGCTACAAACAACAAAATCAAATTACGGGTTCGGGTATGGCTATTATCGTGCAACGCATGATTAATGCGGATATTTCGGGTGTTGCCTTTGCTCAAAATCCGCTGACGGGAAACAAAAATGAAACGGTTATCAATGCTGTTTTTGGATTAGGCGAAGGAATTGTTTCGGGCGAATTAAATGCTGATTTTTTTGCGGTGGAAAATGGTAAAATCGCCCAACAAATTGCCGACAAAAATTGGGCAATACAATTTGACAAGGAGAATAAAAACGGAGCAACAGAAGTAAAACTCAACGCAGAAAAATCGGCACTTCCTTGTTTAAATGAACATCAAATTTTGGAAGTTTCGGCACTCGTCCAAAAAATGTCGGCACATTTTCAAGCACCGCAAGACATTGAATTTGCCTATCAAAACGGAAAATTATATTTGCTACAAACTCGCCCGATTACCGCTATTTCAGCGCAAAATCAGGAAATTGTTACAATTTGGGACAACAGCAATATTGTCGAAAGTTATCCTGCGCTTACCCTGCCACTTACATTTTCGTTTATCGTGAAAATGTATGAGGCGGTTTACACGCAACTTTCGTCTATTATGGGCATTCGCCCGAAGACGATTGCCGAAAATGCACCTATTTTTAAAAATATGCTCGGCTTGTTGTGGGGCAGAGTTTACTATAATTTGAACAGTTGGCACAAGTCGCTTTCGTTATTGCCAGGTTATAAACTCAACGCCGAATTTATGGACAACATGATGGGCGTGAAAGAAAAGTTTGACACCAAAATCGAAAACTCAAACAGTAAGTTAAGCGAGTATTTTAATGTGTTGAGTGCTGTTTTAAAAATTCTGAAAACACACAATTCCATGAACAAAAATCGCATCGCTTTTCAAGCTTATTTCAATAGCGTAATGAACGAATACGAGGCGATGAATTTTGAAGAAATGTCATTGCAGGAATTGGAACAATATTATCATCGCTTTGAAAATACCTTGGTCAAAAAATGGCAGGCACCTTTGGTTAATGATTTTTTCTGCATGATTTATTTTGGAGCTTTGCAGAAATTGGTTATCAACTATCAGTTAGACGAAAGCGGAACGTTGCACAACGATTTGGTTAGTGGGGCAAAAGACATTATTTCCACAGAGCCGATTACGCTTACCTTGGCAATCGTTGAACAAATTGAAAAATCGCCCGAAGTAAGTGAACTTTTTAAAAATAATTCACCCGAAAAAGTTTGGTCGGAATTGCAACGAAATGAATTTTCAGAAATCTACCATGCGATTAAAAAGTACATTCAAAAATGGGGCGAACGCTGTGTCGGCGAATTAAAATTAGAAACTATTACCTACAAACAAAAGCCCGAAAATTACATTAAAATTTTACAGAATTATGTTCGTAATCAACAACATAAGACGATAACTGAACAAACCAACATAAGGCAAATTGCGGAAGAAAAAGTAAATCAAAAATTGAAAGGAAAACCTGTCAAAAAAATGATTTTTTCGTACGTGCTCAAAAAAGCAAGATACTTGGTAAGTAACCGTGAAAATCTGCGTTTTGAACGCACAAGAGCATTTGGAATGGTGCGTATTATGATGTTGGAATTGGGCAAAAAACTGACAGCTAAAAACGTGTTGGATACCGAATGGGATATTTTCTACCTAACGCAACAAGAAATTTTTGATTTTACCAATGGTAAAGCGGTAACGCTTGATTTTAGGACGTTGGTACAGCTCCGAAAAAAGGAATATGCGGATTATGAAACTAAAATTTTGCCCGAACGGATAAAAGCCCAAGGAACAATTTATAATTTTGAAATTCCAAATCCAACAGCGGAAAACATAGAAAATTCGAGTATTCTCAACGGTATTGGTTGTTGCGCAGGAATTGTCCGAGGAAAAGTTTCAATAGTGCATTCGCCTACTGAAATTGAAAATTTGAATAACACGATTTTAGTTACGGCAAGCACCGACCCAGGTTGGGTGGTATTGTTTCCGAGTGCATCTGCTATTGTGGTTGAACGTGGAAGTTTGTTGAGCCATTCGGCGATTGTTTCGCGGGAAATGGGTATTCCTTGCGTGGTCGGCGTAAAAAACTTGTTGAACATTGTGAAAACAGGCGATTTGATTGAAATTGACGGTAGTAAAGGAAAGGTAAAAATCTTAGAAAAAGCGTGAACGAAAAAATAAAATATGCCAACTGTTGGGAAGATGCGGATTTGCTCTTGTTAGCAACGAATTTACCAAAAAACAGCAACATTTTAAGCATTGCTTCGGGTGGAGACAATTCATTGGCATTACTCAGCACAGTTCCCAAACAACTTGTTGCGGTCGATACCAATGTTGCGCAATTACATTTGTGCGAATTGAAAGCCGTTGCGTTTTCAGAATTAAATTATGACGAAATGATTGACTTCTTTTGGGGTTTACCGCAAGCGAAAGAACATTTTGAACGTATCAAAAAGCAACTTTCGCCTGCTTGTCAAAAGTTTTGGGAAGTTAATGAAAACGCTGTTTGTAACGGAATTTTACATTCGGGAAAATTTGAAAATTACTTTCGTTTCTTTCGCACAAAGATTGTCCCTTTGGTTCATGCTCAAAATCACGTTTTAGAATTGCTGAGCGAAAAAACCGAGCAAGAACAAGTTGATTTTTACAATGAACATTGGAATGCGTGGCGTTGGCGATTTTTGTTTCGATTGTTTTTCAGTAAGTTCATTTTGGGCAGATTTGGCAGAACAAAATCGTATTTAAACCATGTTGAAATTCCTGTTGCGGATTTCATTTACCAACAAACGGCACAACATTTACAAAGTAAAGATTGTCAGTCAAATTATTTTTTGCAATACATTTTTAAAGGAAATTTCGCAACCGAACTTCCTTTTTATTTGCGCAAAGAAAATTTTAACTTGATAAAAGAAAATCTTTCTGCATTGACACTCAAACAGGGACTTGCACAAGATTTTGTTCGCAAAGAAAATGATTTTAATTTCTGCAATTTTTCAAATATTTTTGAATACATGAGTCAAGGCGAGTTTACAGATTTTCATCACATTCTCTTGCGAAATTTACCAGACAAAGCTATTTTTAGTTATTGGAATTTAATGGTGAATAGAGTTTTTTCTGTATCTTTCCCCACTATTTATGCTGTTTACAATCCAATAGAACGTTTGCAAATAGATAAAGGATTTTTTTACAAACGATTTGTAACCGAGATAAAAAATGGATACTAATTTTTTGAACTTAATTTTGCTTAGTAGTTGCTTTCTTGCGCTGTTTGGCACGGCGGAATTGCTCTATCATTTTGCAAAAGTGAATGCGGAATACACTCGCAAATTGACACATATTGGTTCGGGTTTGCTTACGCTACTTTTCCCGATTATGTTTACGCATTACGGTTGGGTAATCGTAATTTCCATTGAATTTTTTGTGTTACTTTTGCTTAGTTTGAAATTTAATTTTCTCAAATCTATCAACGCTGTTTCCCGAAAAACGTATGGAAGTATCGTTTATCCATTTGTGGTTATTTTGGTGTTTGTTTTTTATTATTTCAAAACAACAAATGCAACGCACGATTACTTTTATTTCTACCTTCCAATGCTTATCATGGCGTTGGCTGACCCTGCTGCTGCTTTGTTTGGAAAGCGATTTCCAAAAGGAAAATTTGCAGTCGGTAGCGAGTACAAAACAATCGTAGGGTCGTTGGCTTTTTTTATTGTAGCGTTTCTAATCAATTTCTTGTTGTTGCCCAATCCGAATTTCTTGTTTCTGATGCTTATTCCGCTTGTGGCGACACTTGCCGAGGCGTTTACAGGTAAAGGATTAGACAATTTAACAATTCCTATCGCCGTGATGTCGGTGTTGTATTTTTTTCCATGATGAACGTAAAACAAATTGACATACGAGAACAATTTCAACAATTAATTACGGAATTTAGTGCTGAACTTTATCCGCAACACGCTATTTCAAATTTGCAATGTCACGAGCCGATTGATGAAAAATTTGACAAAGGTTTTGTACTTTTTTCGGACGATAAAATTAGGGCTACGGCTTGCGTTATCAAAAATGAAAAGTTAGCGTTTAAGGACAAAAAAGCGGTTTGTATTGCTTATTACGAATGTGTTGAAGATGTGACTTTTAGCACAAAATTACTCCAAACGATTTGCGATTATTGCCAAAAGCAAGGTTACTCTTTTATGATTGGCCCTTTGAATGGTTCAACGTGGAAATCATATCGCTTTGCGGTTAATCCGATAACAGACAGTTATTTCAGTGAGCCGTTTCACAAAGCGTATTATACTGAACATTTTGAAAAATTTGGTTTTGAAATCGCTGCCGAATACGTCACGCAAATTGACAAAACAGTCGTTTTACCCAAAAATCCAAACAGTGATTTGAATGAAAATATTTCGTTTAGAACATTGGATAAAACCAATTTTGAAACTGAATTAAAGAATATTTACGGCTTTTGTAAAGAGATTTTCCACAACAATTTTTTATACACAGACATTGACGAAAAGACATTTCTCGAAAAATACCTTGCGCTGAAAGACGTTCTTAATCCCGAATTTGTGTTGCTTGCTGAACATAATGGCGAAATTGTAGGTTTACTGCTCGCTTTACACGATTATTATTGCCAAACCAAAAAACGAATTATCGTCAAAACACTCGGACGAAAAAGCGGAACACTTTATACGAATGTAGTTGCCGAACTTTCGCACAGAATAATTGAAATCGCTTTGAAACATAACTATCAAAGTATGTTGCACGCTTTTATGATTGAAAGCAATACCTCAAAAACCTTGTCGAGCAAGCAGTCGGGCGAGCTGTTTAGAAGATACAAACTTTATTGCAAAGCGTTATGATGAAACGATTTTACAAAATATTGCTTGTAGTAATTGGCTTATTTGTCGCCATAATATTATTCAGCCCATACAAAAAACATCAGGGTATGGCTTACAGAAGTGTACGTAATTCTATTGAAATTTCTAAATCTGCCACAGAAATATACAATTATCTCGGCAATTCTAATAATGCTTCGCATTGGTCAGTTTATGTTGATCACATTACAACGTTGAATGCCGATAAAATTCCCGAAGGAACGGTCGGAAGTACGAGAAGATGTTTTAAAAATCAAAATGAACAAGGAATTGTATGGGACGAAGATATAACCGAGACGATACCGAATGTTAAACGTCAATTAAGTATTTACAATGCGAAAGAATTTCCAATAATGGCAGACGGATTATTGACGGAACAACTCTACGAACCGATTAATGATAGTATCACAATACTCACGTTTACGTTGTTTCACAAAGACGCTAATCCCACGATTTGGACAGTTATTAAGTTCCATGTAGCAGCGTATGTTGTATCTTCTGTATTTAACAGAAATCTGAAAAATATTAAACAATACGTTGAAAATGGAAACCTCCAATAATTTTAACATTGCCGAATTGTTTTTCGAAACGTGTCAAAAGTTTCCAGAAAAATTGGCTATTATTGAGGAAAATAGAACGATTACATTTCAACAACTCGAAGATGAAGTCAAAAATACGGTTGCTTATTTTCAGAAAAAAGGAATTAAAAAAGGTGATAGAATTTTAGTTTTTGTTGGCATGAGTACTGATTTATATCGTATTGTTTTGGCTATTTTTTCAATTGGTGCTGTGGCTGTTTTTGTTGACGAATGGGTAAGTATCAAACGTCTTTCGTTGTGTTGTAAAGTAGCCAAATGCAAAGCAATCATTGCGCCATTATCTTACCGAATTGTAGGATTTTTCATTTCTGAAATTCGGAAAATAAACGTGTTTTTAAGCCATCAAAAACAACTAAAAAACACGAATCCGATTTCGATAGAAAAAACACATCTTTCCGATTCGGCATTGATTACATTTACCACAGGAAGCACAGGCATTCCCAAAGCGGCTGACCGCAGTCACGAGTTTTTAAAAGCGCAATTTGATGCACTTCGCCCATTGTTGCAAGGACAAGTAAGTATGACGATGTTGCCTGTTGTGTTGTTGCTCAATTTGGGTTCGGGCGTTACTTCGGTTATTGTCAAAACGAAAAATTTCGACGCATCGAAAGTCTTGTCGCAACTCCAAAAACACAAAGTTGAAAGCATCGTTGCATCGCCTTATTATTTGCTTGAATTGGCAAATGTTACAATCAATGAAACAACTTTTTTACACCAAATTATTTCGGGTGGTGCGCCTATATTTTCCGCTGATGTTCAAAAAATTCTATCGGCTTTTACGAATGCAAATTTTACGATTGTTTATGGCTCTACCGAAGCCGAACCGATTGCACATTGCAACGCTAATGAAGTCGTGAAAAACAAAAATGAATACGGACTTTTGATTGGTAAACCCGATAAAACTGTCACAGTGAAAATTATTGCTACCGAATATCATGTAGCTGAAACTTCAGAAGTTGAATTGCAAAAATACGAATTGCTAAGTGGGCAAATCGGTGAAATCATTGTAAGCGGAAATGCTGTAAACAAAACGTATATCGACAATCCGAAAGCAGTTGCAGAAAATAAAATTAAAACCGAAAAAACAGTTTGGCATCGCACGGGAGACAGCGGTTATTTAGACGAAAACGGACACTTATTTTTAACAGGTCGAGTTGCGCAAATCATTCGCCACAAAGGAAAAACGCATTATCCTTTTGTTGTAGAAAATCAATTGAAAAATATTAAGGGCGTAATCGTAGGAACGTTATTACTTCTAAATAATAAATTGATTTTAACACTCTGTACAAATCACTTTTTTACTGAAAATTCATTGACAGATTTTGAGTATGACGAAATACGTTATATTAAATCCTTTCCGTTCGACCCACGCCATCGCTCAAAGATTGATTATCAAAGGTTGATGAACTTAGTTTGTAAATAGAGTTCGGTTAATAAAACATTCAGACTTCAAGGCAAAAACGGACTTTTAAGAGTAAATAAATCCGTTAATCCGATAAATCATAAAGATATTTACCTAATTTTGACAAACGTAGATAGTATAAAATGTTCAGACATCATGGTAAAACAAGGACTTTAAGTCATAATTTAAAAATTGCTTCATTGTTGTCGTTTGTCGCAGGGATTGTAAATGTTGCAGGTTTTCTTGCGGTGAAACAGCTGACAACGAATGTGACTGGACACTTTGCCTTTTTTGTGGACGAAGTATTCAAATTAGATTTTGGGCAAGGCTTTGCTGATTTTCATTATATTTTTTTCTTTTTCTTAGGTTCTTTTAGTTCAAATTTCCTCGCCGAAAGTATTAAAAAGAACAACCATTATGTGTATGCAATTCCGATTTCAATAGAATGTCTGATTTTATTAATTATCGGTTTTTGGGGACATATTATAACCTTACAAAACCCGAATATAATTGCATTTAGTTTGCTTTTTGCTATGGGTATGCAAAATTCTTTGGTAACAAAAATTTCAAACGCAACAGTCCGAACAACGCATCTAACAGGTTTATTCACCGATTTAGGAATCGAATTATCTCAATTATTCTTTTATAAAGCAAAAGAGCAAAGAGCTCAACTCATCGGGTCGGTAAAATTGCGATTTACAATTATCTGTTTCTTTTTTATGGGCGGAATTTTTAGCGGTGTATTGTATTCAAAAATAAAACTTCACATACTCATTATTGCAGCAATGGTGTTACTGATAGGTTTAATATACGATAATCTCAAATTAAGATTAATCCACCTGAAACGAAAACTGAAACATCACGAACACAATAGATACCTATAGACAATCCTTCTACATACAACTTGAAATTTCACCTTACGATATAAATTAATCGAATTACTATTCTCTGCGTTCAGCAGCTTGAAAATCAGTACTCATGTGTGGAGAACCAAGCCTTAAACACTAACTCATCATACTCAAACACCACATTTTTTCCGTGTTGCTGAAAATAATCTTTTGCGGTCTTTATATCACGGCAAGTTGCCATAACAAAATCACCGCCCCATGCGCCAAGTGATTTGATAGCGTGCGGATAATCGCTGAAATACAAATCTTTAACTTTAGGCATTTCTAAAATTTCGGATAACAGATTTTCGCTTTGGTCGATGAGGTTTTCCCATGTTTCAATGGATTGACAAACGCTTGCTTGCTCCACAATGTTATTCATTTCCACTAACTGATTATCCGTTGTTTGCTTGGTTTTGAATTTGCTGATTTCACGGCTACTTTGTTGTTTTTCGCCTAAATACACAAACAACAACTTGTCTGTAATTGCTGTTGGCAACGCAAATGATTGCGTAATTTTATCACGAACCGTATAAACAAAAGGCAAAGAAACTGTTGCGGCAGCAATGTCATAACCCGAACCGCCAAAACTATTTTCCAACAATAAATACGGATTGACTTTTGCCCATTGACTTAACAGTGAAATTAAGGTGGAACTTGTTCCAAAACCAAAATTTCGGTCAAAGTCTGCCTCAAAAATAAAATGTATATTACGAAGTTCAACAGTCGGATTTAACGTTTGAATTTGCATCAAAAGTTTCTGAATAATGCTCGCTTTTTCAAGGTCTGAACTTTCAAAAATGGTTAAATCGTTTGAAAATCGGACAGAAAACCATAGTTGGTTTAAGGCAAAACTTTCCCATAAAATACCGTCAAAATTGCTTTTTTCGACCGTCATTTTTTGACCAAAACGCAAGGGAAGAGCTAAACAAGACGTTCCACGTAAAACGAGGTATTCGCCAAAAAGCAGTAATTTTCCCGATGCCTGAAAAACGGTCATTAGTTAACCCATTTAGCGGTTATTTTGCGCACTTCCGCCACAGAAACAACCTTGTCTTTAAAATATTCAACGACTTCGGCATGATGCTGCGCAGGAACGTTTAACTGTTTTAAAATATTCAACAAGTGCATTTTCATGTGTCCTTTTTGAATACCGACTGTCACGAGTGATTTTACAGCAGAAAAATTATTTGCCAAACCTGCAGCTGCGGCAATTCCCATGAGTTCTTTGGCTGTTGGCTTTCCGAGTAATTCCAAGCTCATTTTTACGAGCGGGTGCAACGTTGTCAAACCACCGACAACACCCAAGGCAAACGGAATTTCCAAGTAAAATTTAAAGTGTGTATCTGTCAATTCCAAATGCGAAAGTGAAGTGTATTTTCCACCTTGCGACGCATACGCATGACCGCACGCCTCAACAGCTCGAAAGTCGTTTCCTGTTGCTAAAATTACGGCATCGACACCGTTAAAAATTCCTTTGTTGTGTGTGGTTGCACGATACGGGTCGAGTTCAGCAACACGCATTCCTAAGCGAAAACGGCGTGCAAATTCTTTGCCCGACATTCCTGGAACGATGTCGTCCAATTCGGAATACGTACATTCAACCGTACAGCGCACACGGCAGTTTGGCGTTAAATTCGACAAAATACACATGATAATTTCCAAGCCATTTTCAGCATATTCAGCTTGCTCTGACCACCAATTTTTGAACGTTTTGGCAAATTGCTCCAAACATGAATTAATGAAATTCGCACCCATGGATTCCGCTGTTTCAAAGGTTGCGAAAAGTTGCATTAAACCTTGTTCTTGGTCGGATAAATCACGCAATTCGATGTTTAAAATTCCACCACCACGCTTCACCATATTTGCGGTAATGTCGGAACATTCGTTAATCAAACGTGCTTTTAAATCGGCAAAACGATTTTGTAAAAT
>DAOMPZ010000005.1:12678-36284 GCA_035445045.1 Crocinitomicaceae bacterium
GCTTTGTCGGTATTCCACAAAAAATGTACTTGTCCTACTTTTTCCGTGCCGAGAATTTCCGTTTTGAAACCGCCACGTGAATGCCAAATTTTGGCACTTTTCGCTGCAGCTGCGATAACCGAACTTTCTTCGATAACCATTGGCACGACATAATTTTTACCGTTAATCAACATATTCGGACACA
Source organism: Crocinitomicaceae bacterium (assembly GCA_035445045.1). Taxonomy (GTDB): domain Bacteria; phylum Bacteroidota; class Bacteroidia; order Flavobacteriales_D; family Crocinitomicaceae; genus 40-80. Next base: position 12,863 of record DAOMPZ010000005.1, read on the forward strand.
CGCAAAAAGGCGAAGGGAAATTGGTAATCGTGTTTTCGCTAAATTCATCTAGTAAATTTTGCATTTTCGGGTCGGAATGCTGAAAACTTTTGTACATCAATTCCACGTCAGTTGGGTTGTCGTATAGACTTGCAACAATTTTTAATTTGTCTTCTTTGCTTTGTTTGGAAAATCCTTGAATGAGCTGGTTTTCGTTTTTCATGTGTTATTTTTTTAGGGTCAAAAATGCTCTTGCAAGCAAAAGCCCTTCGATTTGATTTTTAATAAATTCTTCTAAGCGTTCCTGCGACTGTTGCGCACGGATAAGCAATTCGCTTGCTTGTCCATATACCGCCGAAATTTCAGATTTTTGAATACAGTAATAACCGTCCAAAAATGTTTTAATTCCACCGCTGATAATTACGGTTGGGCATTGAATTTTAGTTCCCAATTCGTTTTTCACACGGTTACTCAATTCGACCATTTCTTGTGCGGTGTGACCAACGTGAACGAGTGGCATCATGTATTCGTTTTTTAGTTTGTTGCGCAACAATTCCAATTTGGAAAAATTCGTTCCGCCATTTGCTGCAAACTCAACAGCAGTCAAAGGTAATTGCAAAAGTTGTTTCATGCTTTCGTAGCCAAAACCTTGTCCAACTTCTTTAACAATGGGTTTTAAATGTGTTTCAGAAATGAATTTTTGAATGGTTTCAAGTGGTGAATTTTGAATTTTGTCGCCTTCGGGTTGCAACCATTCTTGCAAGGGATTAACGTGAATAATAACACCGTCAGCGTTGACTTTTGCTAACAAGTTTTGAATTTTATCCAACGATTTTTCTTGGATAGATTTTTCAATTTGTGCGATTCCGAAATTCAAATAATACGGTACATCATCGCCCAAAAATGGGCGTAAATTAAAATCAGCAACTTTAGTTTCGTCTTCCAACGCAATGCGTGACGAGCCTGCGCCCATACCCAAACCGAATTTTTGCGCCGCAATTGCCAACCGTTGATTAATCTCGTTGGTTTTGTCCGTTCCGCCTGTCATGCTCGAAATCCAAAGTGGATAACGCATTGTTTTCGCTCCGATTTGTACGTTCCATTCGTCTGTTTCACTTGGGTGCGCTGAAAGCATCGGCTCGTAATAGAAACGCTCATCAATGCTATGAACTTGCGAATCAAGTGCTAAAGCCAAATGACTGTCTTTTCTCAAAGCCGTTTCCTGCGTATGTTGTTTATTTTCCATTTTCTATGCGTAAATCGCTAACGTTTTGACTTTATATTTTAGCTAAACGCAAAAGTACGATTTTAGTTGGATATTATGATTTTAGGACTGTAATATATCTTAACGCTACACTTGAATTACACATACCTAAATTTTATCGTCACAAAGGTATTTTCGTGAATGTCTAATTTAAAATCATCGAATTTCGGGCGGCTCCAACCCGTGTGATAATAGTTCCCAAAGGCAAATCCTTCTTTCGGTAAAATCGTGTAATCCATTTTGCCGTTGCTGTTTTCATCATCTAACAATGCCAAGCCCCAAACGCCTTCTTCAAGTTGAATGGTGTATTCCAAATAGTGATTTTTTATGTTGGCTTTCGGAATGTAAATTTGTTTGTAAGGTGTTTCCGCCTTAAACGTTTTTTCGTCTTTGTAAAACTGCAACTGAATACGACCGTCCGCATTTCGGATATTCGACATCTTTAATTTGACCGAATAAACTGGTGTATTTCTCATTCCCAAAAAGAGAAAACAGGTTAAGATGAGGAATGTAAGTTTCATTTTCACATTTTTGGTGTCCAAGCGATTTCTTCGGCATTCAAACGCATCGTCATAAAACGAGATAATACAAATAAATAATCGCTTAAACGGTTGATGTACGGAATGATATTTTCATCAATAATAATTTCTTCTTCGTTGCTTAAACCAACAATCAAACGTTCGGCTCTACGGCAAATCGTGCGGCACACGTGGCAAAACGAAACCGTCAAATGTCCACCAGGTAAAACGAACTTCCGAAGCGGTTCTAACTGACTGTCCATTTCGTCAATTTTATCTTCCAAGTAGATAATGTCACTTAGTTGAATAGGTGGTAAAGGGGTTTTATTTCGTGGCTCGGAAGCTAAATTTGCACCAATCGTAAACAAGCGGTCTTGAATGGTGATAATTTGTTCTTTTATCGCCACATCATCAATCGAATCTCGGATTAAACCAATGTGTGCATTTAACTCGTCAACTGTTCCGTAAGATTCTATGCGCAACGAATATTTCGATACTCTCGTTCCACCGACCAAACTCGTTTTTCCTTTATCGCCACCTTTTGTGTAAATTTTCATATTAACCTTTTGTTTTTTTACCACATAGGGACATAGAAATTTATAGTTTTTGAAAGAATAATTTAAGAAAACAATAGATGTTTGTCCAAGACAAACGCTATGTGTTCCTATATTTTTCTCTTTCTTCTATGCCTCAACTATGTATCTATGTGGTTTATATTACCCTATACTTTTTAATACATTTCTTAATCGTACGACAAAATGCTGTTTATTTTGATGTTGTCGTTTCAAAACAATTCCAAATTTAAACAAATCCATGGATAAATGATATTTTTCGTCCGAAATAATTTTATTCCACGCCGTCAACATTCCTTTGCTCCAACGAATATCGTCCAAAATAAAAATGGTTTCGTCATGGCTATTTTTTTCTAATAATTCCAAATAGTGTATCAACGCCGTTCCGTCATGGTGTCCGTCAATAAAAATCAAATCGTAAACTTTCGTATCATGCGTAATAAAATCTTCAAAAACAGCATTTACAAATTCGACTTTCGCAGGTGTTTCAGGAAAATGTTTTTTTGCAAAACTTTGTGTTTCAGGACACGCATCAACCGTTACAACGTGTTCACTTCCGTACGTCAACGCAAACGTTCCAACACCAAGAGACGTTCCTAATTCCAACACATTTTTAGGTTTGTAAAACGCAGTAATTTGTGTCAAAACGTCTAAAAAAACACCTTTTGTCGCTGCGCTTTTATACACTTTTCGCACACTTCTTGTCGTTCCCAAAGTTCGTGAACCTGCACCGAAATCGGTCATTTCAAAGGTCGAATGGTCATTTTTTAACGCTTTTTGCTGTTCTTTTTGCAATTTTGCAAACCTTTTATCCAATTCTAACGTTAAACATTTATCTTTAAAGTCGTAAACGAACGGCGAATGAAATGCGTGCCTTCCTTTGGAAGTCAAAAAATATTTTATATATTCGTACGCTGTCATTGGTGCAAAGATAGTTTTTTCAGATAAAAGACCGAAGATAAAAGACAAAAGACGGATTTAGTTTCCCCCGTTCACTTCGTGGCTGCCTTCGGCGGTGGTGGGGGATTAAGGTGGAGGGGGATTAAAGGGGAGGAATTACGAAAGTTAAGAGTACAGAGTTAAGATACGTGACTGAGTTAGTTAAGAGCACAGAGTGTAGAGTTAAGATACGTGACGGAATTGAAGAGTTATCGAAAACGTAAACTCACGTATAAGCCCCAGTGGGACGAGGAATAAAAGCACGGATTAAAATCCGTCCGAAGAATATGAATCGTGCTTACAGCACTTATTAAGTCCCAGCGGGACGACCAATATCAATAGGCAAGGATTTCAATCCCTGCCGAAAAAAGAAAAAGTAATAAAAAACATTAAAAATGAACAACATAACATCACTAAACACCGAAATTGAAAAGCAAAAAGAACGTTCTTTTAATGCGCCACCAGCATTGAATATCATTGATGCGTGCAAGAAAAACAAAGGTATTCTGATACTTTCGGACGAACTGAAAAAAAATTACGTCAATCAATACGTAAATTCCACAGCGCAAACAACATTTTTCATTCCTGCATCGGGTTCGGGTTCACGAATGTTTGAATTTTTATTTAACTTCATCACCCAACCCAACGATGACAATCAAGGGAAAGTGGAGCGTTTTATCAATCATTTTGATGAATTTGCCTTTTCTAAAAAAGTGAACAGAGAAATGATGATTTCCTTGCGAAATGGTACGATTTCACTCGATGATTTTATCAGTTACCTGCTCAACGAACACGGTTTAAATTTTGGCAATTTACCCAAAGGATTAATTCCGTTTCATCGCATTGGCCCTTTTATTTTGACACCTTTTCAAAGTCATATCGTTCAAGGGTTGGAAATTGCAAGTGGTTGTCCAAAATTTCATTTTACAGTCAACGGACATTTTCAAACGGCCATTCACACCGAACAAACAAACATAGAACGTCTGATTGCACAAAATATTCACTTGGAATATTCCGTTCAAGTGCCTGAAACTGATGCTTTTGTGTTTGACGAAAATCAAGCACTCGTTTTAACCGAAGAAAGCCAACCGCTCAAACGTCCTGCGGGTCACGGAGCGTTATTGGAAAATCTGAATAAACTTGACGGCGATGTGATTTTTGTAAAAAACATTGACAACATTCAGCATTTTAATAAGAGTTATGCGTCTAAAAAAACGTTTCAGTTCTTGGGTGGCTTACTTCTGACTTTGGAAAAAGAACGTAACGAACTTTTAAGTAAATTTTCACGGGGTAGTTTTATTTTGTTCAATGATAAATATGAAATTTTAATTCCCGAAGAGGTCGTCAATCTGACTGATGAACAACTTATCAATGCGTTGAATTTACCTATTCGTGTGTGTGGAATGGTCAAAAACGAAGGTGAACCTGGAGGTGGTCCTTTTTGGTTGAATAAAGACGGTATTACTCGCAAGCAAATTATTGAAAAAGCGCAAATCAACACACGGGATAAATCGTATAGTTTGTTGATTAACAGCACGCATTTCAATCCTGTTATCATGGCACTTTGCAACAAAGACAAAAACGGAAAACCATTTGATTTAACGCAACTAACGGACGAAAATCAGTATTTCAACGTCAGAAAACCGATGAACGGCAATAGTGTTTATTTCACGGAGAAACCTGGGCTTTGGAACGGAAGTATGTATAATTGGCTAACTGTTTTTGTCGAAATTCCGTCCGAAACGTTTAGTCCTGTCAAAACGATTTTAGATTTATTGGGTGCGGTGCATAAGGAGAAATGAACACAATAAAAAAAGGATAGCTAATCTAAAAACAACAAAAAAGAATATTGCGAAACATAAATTTAGTGGTATCTTTGTGACTATTCAGAAAAAAATATGTTGAGAAATCTTACACCCGTTGTCAAAAATTTAATTTTACTAAACGTTGTTGTTTACATTGTTGGTTTGCTGTTTCTTTCCAAAGGCGTTGATTTGACAGGCTTTTTGGGAGCGCATTACATTACGTCGCCCTTGTTTCAACCGTATCAAGTTGTAACACACTTTTTTTCACACTCGTTGACAAGTCCATTTCATATTTTTATGAATATGTTTGTTTTGGCGATGTTCGGACCTATTTTGGAACGTGTTTGGGGTTCAAAACGATTTTTTATTGCGTACATTGTTTCGGCGCTTGGCGCATACTTTATATACAGTTTAGCTGGAAGCTATGATTTGTATCAGCTAAAACAAACAATTATTGCGATGGGCGTTGATATTCATCAGATTAACGATGTGATTGTCGAGCAACCCAATTTGATTGCGAATGTACCTGAAATCAGAGAATATATGATTGGTGCAAAAACTCCAATGGTAGGCGCATCGGGTGCAGTTTTCGGAATTATGGCAGCGTTTGCGTATCTTTTTCCGAACACGGAAATGTATTTGATGTTTATTCCCATTCCGATAAAAGCGAAATTCTTGATTGGTGGTTATTTTTTGGTTGAACTGTATTTGAGTATTCAAAATATGCAAGGGAGTTATACATCTTCGGTGGCACATTTGGCGCACGTAGGCGGTGCAATTTTCGGATTTATTTTAGTGTATATTTGGAACAAACAAAACCGTAATAATTTCTATTAATGGCTGATTTTTTTACAACTTATCAAGCACGGCTAAAAGCCAAAGACACACGGATTATTTTACTGACAATCAATCTTGCTGTCTTTTTACTTTTTACTGTTTTAAGCATTGCAAAAGCCGAAAATGTATTTTATTTTTTGGTAGAAGAAGTTTTTTCTTTCAAAACCGATAGTACATTCTTTTTAACACACCCTTGGACAGTTGTCACGTCTATTTTTACACATTTTAGCTTTACGCATATTTTGTTCAATATGCTGATGTTTTACTTTGTGTCGGAAATGTTTGTGTATTTTTTTAGTGCGAGAAAATTAGTTTGGATTTATCTTTTGGGCGGAATTGCAGGTAATTTATTTGAATTTTTAGCGAATTTGATTGTTTACAGCAACGAACAACCAATTAGCGTTATTGGTGCATCGGGTAGTGTTATGGCGGTTTTTATAGCGGTTGCAATTTACCAACCACATTTAAAAGTCAAATTGTTCGGCTTGCTGGATATGAAAATTATTTATTTAGCAGCAGTTTATTTCTTGCTCGATTTTACGCAAATTAATTCCAATGATGGAGTGGCACATTTGGCGCATATTGGCGGTGCGCTCATTGGTTTTTTAAGTGCAAGAAACGTGACAAAACCGTCCAATATTTTAAATTATATAGACACACTTTGGACAAAAATTACAGCGAAAAAGCCAAAGAAAAAGAAAGTTGTTTATGGCGGTCGCCCGATGAATGACGAGCAATTTAATACACAGAAAAAAGCCAATCAAGATAGAATTGATGCTATTTTAGACAAAATTTCAAAAAAAGGATATGACGGTTTGACAGCGGAAGAAAAAGATTTTCTGTTTAATCAAAGCAACAAACGTTAAAAATGAAAAAACTGTTCACAGGACTTATTTTTCTTGCTTATTTGGCAATGTTGGGTGTTTATCTGAATTATTGGGTAAAGCCTGAACAGCTGTATTTCCTGTCGTTTTTGGGTTTGGGTTATGTGTTTGTTCTGATTGCGTTTTTGATTGCGCTTGTTGTGGCGTTTAACGTTTCAAAAAAATATTTTTTCTACGGAATAGGTGTCTTTCTACTTGGTGTCAAACTCCATTTTAACTTTTTCTCGGTAGCTATTCCCAACGACTCAATCAGTGATAAATCGTTGAAAGTTGTGAGTTATAACGTGCGTTTGTTTGACTTATACAGCAATCCCGACGGCTCTGTGAAGCAAAAAATGTTCACCTATCTCAAAGAACAGCAAGCGGATATTTACTGTTTTCAGGAATTTTACCAGCAAGACCCACCAACGAAATTCGTCACACTTGATTCGTTGAAATTAATTTTGCAAACACCTAACATTCAAGAACATTATTCGTTTCATTTGCGTGGAAGACAATATTTTGGTGTGTGTATGATGACACGTTTTCCTGTCGTGGCACAAGGCGATGTTTCGTTTGAGGACGACACGCACGAAAGCAATAATTATTGTATTTACATGGATATTGTTCCGCAAACAGGCGATACTATTCGAGTTTATAATATTCATTTACAGTCTATTAAATTGAATAATAGCGATATTTCGGGCTTGGAAGATGAAACTAAAAATCCACCGCAAACGAATTGGAAAGGCATTGTTAAGAAGTTGCATTTAGCCTTTGAACGCCGTCAATATCAAACTGAAAAAGTGATTTCTCACATACAGGAAAGTCCGTATCGGGTTATCATCATGGGCGATTTTAACGATACGCCAATGTCGTACAGTTATTTGCAATTTCGCAAGATTTTAAAAGATGCTTTTACAAGTAATTGTACAGGAATTGGCGCAACCTACGCAGGAAAATTACCCGTAGGACGCATAGATTACATTTTGCATTCCGACGCACTCAATCCCTACGATTTTACCATTCAAAAAGAGGCGTATTCCGACCATTACGCATTGAGTTGTAGGTTTAATTATTGACGGAATTGCGATTGAGAAATGATTTTTAGCTTAAAAAACGCTCTCATGTATCGAACAATTCATCTTTTTTTAGCAACTTTGCTTAATCTTAGACTTTAAGACAAAAGAGCAAAGACATAAGACAGTTTTCGGAATGTCTTTTGTCTAATGTCTTTCTTCTTATGTCTAATTTTGTTTACAAAATTAACTATCATCAAAATGAGTATAAAAACATTAATTGAGCCGTTCCAAACAACACACGATACCGCTCCATTTTCGCAAATAGCATTAAGCGATTATTTACCTGCTTTTGAACAAGCGATTACAAATGCAAAGACTGAAATTCAGGCAATTATCGACAATTCGGAAACGCCAACATTTGAAAATACCTTAGAAAAAATGGCGTTTTCAGGAATGACGTTAGAGCGTATTTCGTCTATCTTTTTTAATCTTCATTCGGCAGAAACCAGCGACGAATTAGAAGATATTGCACAGAAAGTTGCGCCGAAATTGTCGGAATTTGGCAATGACATTACGCTCAATCCCGATTTATTTAAGCGAGTTAAAGCGGTTTACGACACCAAAAACAGTTTGACATTAACACCCGAACAAGCGATGTTGTTGGAATCGACTTACAAATCTTTTGTGCGAAACGGTGCATTATTAAATGACACGGACAAAGAAAAATTGCGTGAAATTGATAATGAGTTAGCACTTTTAAAATTACAATACGGAAAAAATATTTTAGCCGACCAAAATGCGTATCGTCTGCACATAATGGACGAAAAAGACTTGGAAGGTTTGCCAAGTGGAGCAATTGAAGCGGCGGCAGAATTGGCACATTCCGAAGAAAAAACAGGTTGGTTATTCTCTTTGGATTATCCAAGTTTGATTCCGTTTACAACGTATGCCAAAAATCGGGAATTACGCAAAGAAATTTCCATTGCAAACGGCAAAAAAGCATTTCAAGCGAACGAAAATAACAACACCGAAAATGTTTTGAAAATTGCTCGCTTGCGTTACGAAAGAGCCAAACTTTTGGGCTACACGTCACACGCTCACTTTGTTTTGGAAGAACGTATGGCGAAAGCTCCTGAAAAAGTAAGTGTCTTTTTGAATGATTTGTTGACGAAAGCAAAGCCTGCAGCAGAAAAAGAATTTCACGAATTAGAACAATTTGCAAAAGAATTAGATGGCATCGACCGTTTGGAAAAATGGGACGGAAGTTATTATTCCGAAAAGTTAAAGCAAAAATTGTTTGCCTTGGACGATGAATTACTCAAACCGTATTTCCAATTAGAGAATGTACTAAACGGCGTTTTTGAAGTTGCCAAACGTTTGTTCGGACTTCATTTTTCAGAAGTAAATACGATTGAAAAATATCATGAAGATGTTAAAACTTATGAAGTTACGAACGAAAACGATGAATTTATCGCTGTTTTTTATGCCGATTTCTTTCCACGTAAAGGAAAACGCAACGGCGCATGGATGACTTCGTTCAAACCGCAATACATTAAAAACGGAAAAAATGAACGACCACACGTTTCAATCGTTTGTAATTTTACCAAACCAACAGCAACCAAACCGTCTTTGTTGACATTCAACGAAGTGACGACTTTGTTCCACGAATTTGGACACGCTTTGCACGGAATGTTAGCCGATACGGTTTATCCGAACCTTTCGGGAACGTCCGTTTATTGGGATTTTGTCGAATTGCCGTCACAAGTTTTGGAAAATTGGTGTTACGAAGAAGAAACCTTGAAATTATTTGCTAAACATTACGAAACAGGCGAAGACATTCCTATGGAATACGTTGAAAAAATCAAAGAAAGTGCGAATTTCATGGAGGGAATGGCGACGTTACGCCAACTTTCTTTCGGAATGTTAGATATGGCTTGGCACGGACAAAACCCAAGTGATATTAGCGATTTAAAAGCTTTTGAAACGGCACAATTCGCCCCAACACAACTTTATCCTGATGTCAAAGAAAATGCGATGAGTCCGTCATTTTCACATATTTTCAACGGTGGTTATTCTTCGGGATATTACTCGTACAAATGGGCAGAAGTTCTTGATGCCGATGCGTTTGAATATTTCAAAGAAAACGGAATTTTCAGCCGTGAAATAGCCGATAAATTCAAAGAAAATGTGCTTTCCAAGGGCGGAACAGAAAACCCAATGGAACTTTACAAGCGTTTCCGTGGACAAGAACCGTCCGTTGATGCGTTGTTAAGACGTGCAGGGTTGTTGGAGTGAAAGAAATTCTTTAAAATTTAATTTTTAAAGAAAATAACAAAACTATTTAAAAAAATCCTATTTTTACAACCTAAAAACAATAGAATATAAATGAGATAAAAAGAAATTAAAAACATTTAAAATATAGCGTTTCGCTTTAAAATTTCCGTGTCCGAAATACGACCAATTTTTCAAAAACTACGGGAAAGTAAGAGTGGAAACGCCTACGACTCGTGGGCGTTCCTTTTACTTCGTAGTTAGCCTTTGGTCGGGCTTCGGGCACAGTAAAAGGAATGACTCACGTTTTTTTTGTGAGATTTTAAGCGAAATCAAAACTTAAAATCGCATGAATAGAAACAGAACTTATATCGAATATTTCCCAAAAATTCCTCCCTAATGAGTGGCTCACGAGTAATATTATGCTTGTGAAAATTATCAGTTTCAAAAAACAAGGCGGAAACCGAAAAGCCTAATGAGTAGGGAAATTAAAATTTTATAAAAATGAATATAATAAAATATGTAACAATGGGATTGTTGTTTTTAGGAATGACAATGTTAATGGGTTGTAAGAAAGAAGGTTGTATGGACGTGACCGCAACCAATTATAATGCGAAAGCAAAAATACACAATAGTGCGATGTGCATTTATAATCCAACTTATACCACAGGCGACTTGATTGTAAATGTTCGTGACGGACAAGGAAATTCAGTTATCGGTTGGGATGTTTATTTGTACACAAACGAGGCGAATTGGAACAACCGTCTTTACACGACAAAATTAACAACCAACAACAGTGGGCAAGTGAAATTTGAAAATTTAAGCCCAGCCGTTTATTGGGTAGATTGTGACTATAAAACCGTTGCAGGAAATACTGTTCTCGTAAAAGGTTCGGGCTCTGTTTCAGCAGGCTATGAAACAACAATAACTATTAAACCATAATTTTTGTATGATGAAAAATAACAAATTCGGAGTATTTACGATTATTTTTATCGCAATACTTTTCTTCCAATCAAAAGCATTTGCTCAAAATGTAAAAGCACCAACAGGTAAAGTTTGCAATGTAAATGTTGTAGGGTCATTAAATTCAAAAGAAAAATATAGCAATGCAACGGGCTATATTATGGGAGATATACGCCATGATGACCAAGTAGCAATTAAAGAAGGTACGCCTGTCGTATTGACAGTCAAAACGAAAAAAGCACGAGGGATGGGAACTCCTGGGAAGATAGAAATAACTACCGTTAGTACGATTGATGTCAACAATAACATCGTTCCTTTGACTGGTTCTTACAAATTAGAAGGCGAAAGAAAAACAGGTAAAGCGTTAGGACTTGGATTAGGTTTAGGATTGACTGTTTTATGTCCTTTTGGACTTTTCTTTTTCTGCATAAAAGGCGAAAATGTTCAAATGAATAGCACAACAATACAAGCTGTAATTCAGTAGTTCATTAGAACTAACAATCGTAAAGATTTCTCAAATCTAAAAACTCCCTGTCAAAAACGGCAGGGAGTTTTTTTGAAAAATAGCCCTCTATCCGCAAGCAACTAAAAAAATGCTTACTTTTGCTAAAGCAATGGACGAAAATTTAAAATATTATTTAGAAAATACAGTTGTCTCGCAAGCTGCGATAGAAAGCAGGCTAACACATCCGATAACGAAACTTCGTTATCCGACACGTCTTGTTTACGGCTTGCTGAAAAAATATGCGACTGATTTTCTAAATGCAGGTTCAGAGCCAAGATTTGTAAGTTTAGCAGGACTTAGAGGTGTTGGGAAAACTACGCTTTTGTGGCAAACAGCTAATCACATTTATTCCAATCATCATAAAGATATTTATTTTTTCAATGTCAACACGTTAAAGAATTTAGGTATTGATTTACACATTGCTTTGGAGGAATTTCAAAGGCACATCATCAAAAAGCGATTTAATGAACTATCAGAACCAATCACTTTACTTTTTGACGAAGTTCACGATGATGATAACTGGAGTAAAACGTTGAAAATTCTTTACGATGAGGCAAGAACAGCATTGATACTTTGTACAGGTTCATCGGCGTTATTGCTTAATAGCACAGCGGATTTATCCCGAAGAATGTACATTCAAAAAGTTTTTCCGTTTTCTTTTTCAGAACTTTTACAAGCCAAAAAAGAAATGAGTCGTGCGGAAACGATATTGCCCGAAAATGCGTTAGCATCTGACCTTAAAGAGGCTTTGTTTTTCAGTGAAAATGCCGTTTCCGTTTTTGACGCATTGAATAATTTGAAATCTAAAATAAACAGCGTTGTACAACAAAATGACCTTATAACACGCCTACAAACGCAGTACATTAATTTTTTGAATTTCCCTAATTTGTTGTTTTTCGATGACGAAATTATCATCACAAGTTCCATTTTAGATTTATTCAAACGTATCATTCATGAAGACATTCCGAAATTAAATCCCACTTTTTCGGACTTTACAAAAATTGAACGATTAGTGCTTAGGCTCGCTGGTTCTGATGAAATTAATCTCGAAAAGTTAGCAGGGATTATCGGTGTAAAACAAAATGACATCAACGCATTAATGGATATTTTAGCCAAAGCCGAATTGTTGAATGTTTTACTTCCGTATGGTGGTTTGGACAGCAAAATTGCAAAAAACAAAAAAGCATTTTTCATGTCGCCGTCATTGCGCAGAGCTTTACTTTCGACATTATACGGACAAAATTTACCCGACCAATTTAATAGCAAATTAATCGAAGATGTTGTCGTCATGTATCTTAGAAGAGTTTTAACAGACGGAGTTATCTCGTTCTTGTCTGGCAATGATGTAAATCCCGATTTAATTATCGAAACGAGAGATAAACCTATTTTATTAGAAATTGGAACAAGCAAGACAACACTAAAGCAATTAAAACAGTCAAATGTAAATTATCGCTATGGTTTATTAGTTTCAAACGGTATCACAGAACCGCAATTAAATGATAATTGTATTCAAATACCACTCAGCTGGTTTTTGTTGCTTTGATGAAATACCATGTAAGAAAACGTACTTTCCAAAGGCGGAACAGAAAACCCAATGGAACTTTACAAACGTTTCCGTGGGCAAGAACCGTCCGTTGATGCGTTGTTAAGACGTGCGGGGTGTTGGAATAATTGTGTGATAAAATTGTTGTTATTCTTGTAATCTATGCTGTTTAATTTTGATAGGACGATAAATAATGCTTACGAAATAACACCAAAGCGCAAAGACTATTTAAAAGAAGAAATACATCTCTAAAAAATACTACGACATCGTAGAAAAAATTATGAAGATAATTTATCGCATAAAAGTTAAATTCTATTCCATAAAAATGACCAAATATACTATCATGCTCAAAAGTATTGCGATGTGCTTTCCACCATTCAACATCTATTGGTTGCGTAATGTAATACAATAAAAAAGCTATGCCGACAAGAAGGGTTATTTGAAAAAATAATACTTTAAAATAAGCAGCAAATTCTTTTTGTGGAAAAATCAAGTAAGAAATCAAAAATTGGATAGGTAAGAGAAATATCAAATTCACCCAAATAGAAATAGGACGTGACCCAAAATATGGCATAGTGTACACCGTGTATATGAACCAAAGAAACAAGAAAAGAAAGAAAAAACCAACACTGTTTTTCCATTTTTTGGACATGTTTTGATATATCAGCAAAATAATTATAGAGGAAATGACCACGTTCCAAACATCAAAAAATGTCCCGTATGGATATGTACGTCTAAACACAGGTTTATCAACTGTTCCGTTAAAAACAGTTCCGTTATCAATTAGAAAATGGTCAATATATTCTCCTGTATTATAGCCATTGTTGATTTTCAAAATAATTAAAACACAAGCAAAAACATTAACGGCTATCAATACTATTCGCAACCAAAAATCGTATTTATTTTTAGATATTGTCACTTCTTAAAAGTTTTCGTTCCTTATTTTCCTACGAAAATAAACAACTATTTCCATTTTACAGCTAAAAGCCAAAATAAAGAACGATTTTATGTTAGATTTTTCCTTTCGCAATGCTCATGTCACGGAAGTTTTATACTTTTATCGACTAAAATCAATTACAAGTGAAAAGAATATATCTTGTTGAAGATGAACAAAATTTGGCGGACATTATCCGTTTGAATTTGGAAATGGAAGGTTATTCGGTCGAACACGTAGCGAAAGGTTCGCAAGCGTTTAGCTTTGCACCTCAGTTAGATACGTTTGATTTGGTTATCTTAGATGTGATGTTGCCCGAAGTTTCGGGAATAGCAATCTGCAAGGAAATTCGCAAACATTCCAACATTCCCGTACTGTTTTTGTCAGCAAAAGGCGCAACGCAAGATCGCATCAACGGACTGAAAGTTGGTGGAAACGACTATTTGCCCAAACCCTTTGATTTAGAAGAACTTTTACTAAAAGTACACATTTTGACAAGCGGTGTTGAGGGTTCAAAACATGAAGAAGAAATTTCCGATTACACGATTAACAACAAAGAGATAAGTTTCCGTACGTTTGAGATAATCGACTTAAAAACAGGCGAACATACCACGCTTTCCAAACGTGAAATGGATTTGTTGAAAATGTTTATCGCTAACAAAGAACGTGTGGTTTCACGTGATGAAATTTTAAATAAATTATGGGATTCTAACCAATATCCAACGACACGCACAATCGACAATTACATCTTGTCGTTTCGTAAGATTTTTGAAAACAACCCCAAACAACCCGAACATTTCTTTAGCATCAGAAGTGTCGGATACCGATTTACAGATGGAAAATAAATTGAAAGACAAACAGTTACGCTATGATACAGCGTATTTAAAAATGGCGACCGAATGGGGGAAATTATCCCATTGTACACGCAAACAAGTCGGGGCGTTAATCGTCAAAGACAATGCAATTATTTCGGACGGATACAACGGAACACCTTCGGGTTTTGATAATTGTTGCGAAGACGAAAATGGCAAAACACAATGGTATGTACTTCACGCCGAGGCAAATGCGATTTTGAAAGTTGCCAAATCAACGAATAATTGCGTGGGAGCAACACTTTATCTGACACTTTCGCCTTGCAAAGATTGCAGTAAATTAATCATTCAAGCAGGCATCACACGTTTGGTTTATATCAACAATTACAAAGACACAACAGGCGTAGATTTTTTGCGCAAAGCTGGCGTACAAGTCGAACAGTTAGAAAACATCATACATGAATAATTCAAAAATATTTTACCCTTTTTTGCTGACGGTTTTTCTCGCTGTGGGAATTTTGCTCGGGCGAAAAATGAACCCCGAATTTGCAGGTGTTTCAAGCACAGGGAACTACAACAAAATCCGTGATATTATCGACATTCTCGATGCTCGCTACGTGGATACCGTTGATGCGAACAAACTTTTTGAAGCAACGATACAAGAACTTTTACACAAGTTAGACCCACACAGCTCGTACATTTCCAAAGAAGATTTGAAAGCCGCACAAGAACGTGTGGACGGTGTTTTTGGCGGTATTGGCGTGCGCTTTTTTATGTTGCGTGACACCGTTTCTGTAACCAACGTAATTGCCAATGCACCAGCGATGAAAGCAGGAATTAAAGCAGGCGATAAATTCCTCAAAGTAGGCGACAAGCCGATTTCGGGCAAAAAAATGGCGAATGACGAAATTATGAAACTCCTCAAAGGAAAACCTAATTCTGATGTCGTTGTGGAGGTGCTACGTGACGGAAAAACCTTTGAAGCTAACATCACACGTGGACTTATTCCGTATAGTTCGGTAGCGGCATTTTATATGTTGGAACAAGGTATTGGCTACGTCAAAATAGATGAATTTTCACGCACCACTGCGGACGAATTTCGCAAAGCAACGCAACATTTGCAAACGCAAGGCATGAAAAAACTCGTATTGGATTTGCGTGGAAATGGCGGTGGCGTGTTGGAAAGTGCAATTTTAATTGCCGAGGAATTTTTGCCAAAAGGAAAATTAATCGTTTCGACAAAAGGGAAGAATTTCCCGAAAGAAGACATCTTTTCTAAGCGAAATGGTACGTTGATGAATGTTCCGCTGACGATTATTTTGAATGAAAATTCAGCATCAGCGAGCGAAGTTGTGGCAGGTGCATTGCAAGACCACGACCGAGCAACAATTGTCGGGCGACGTTCCTTCGGAAAAGGCTTGGTACAACAAGACATTCAGCTCCGTGACGGCAGTGATTTGCGCTTGGTTGTTGCTCGCTATTACACACCGACAGGGCGTTGTATTCAAAAACCGTATTCGGGAAATTACGAAGATTACATGCATGAATTTTACAACCGCTATGAAGGCGGCGAAGTGTTTAACAAAGATTCTATCAAAGTCGCTGACTCGCTGAAATTCAAAACGCCAAAAGGCAAAATCGTCTATGGCGGTGGCGGTATTTATCCCGATGTTTTCATTCCGTTGGATAGCACGCTCAATTCATGGTACATTACCGAATTATATTACAAAGGTGTGTTTCAGGCATTCTCTTTTGACTTCGTGAAAGGTAAGCGAAGTCTTTGGAAAAATATGTATGACTTTAAAAAATCGTTTGTCGTAACCGATGATGTTTACAAGCAGTTTTCGGCATATATTGCTAGAAACTACGACATTGTTGCAGATAACACTCCAAATCCCAAACGTATTAAGGAAATTCTAAAAGCCGAAATCGCACGCCAACTTTGGGAAGAGGTCGGGTATTTTTATATGAATTACCAACTGGATAAAGAAGTGATGAAATCGGTGCAACTTTTAACGAAGTGATTTTTTTGAAACATTGATTTGCGGAGGAAATGCTGTTATTTGCTGTAAATCTTCCATGGTGTAAAGTTATAAATTTTACCTCAACGACGTTATTTTGCCTGTCTTATCTATATGCAAACGGTATTCTTCTATTTCTTTGTGGTCAATGTATTCTTCTTCGTTCGTTGACGTTCGATTTACTTTTTGGTAAGTGGTTGTTTCACGAACTAAAATCGTATTTTTATCAATTATAAAATATTCAGAAAGGTTGTACGTATCAGAAGAAAAATAGACATCACAATCTTCTATAAGAAGTTCTGAGGCAATTGCTTTTTTCTTCTTTTCATCAATCGTCAATACAACACAATAAGAACAAAGCCCAAATCTATCAGGCAAATTTACGATAGAGTAAAAGATGTCGTTTGTCAATTGAACAGTCGTATCGATAAAACTATTGCCTTTTGAACTATACGGATAATCAGTTGTGTCAATAATATCCAACGCTCGGATATAATCAATTGGAATAGATTTTTCACTTTTTAACAACGTAATCGTTGTGTCAATAAGTGAGGAATTGTCCGATGTCTTGTAATCCGACTTTGAATTACACGCAGTTAAAATCATGAGAAATGTTGCAATCATTAGTCTTATTATCATATTCGAGGGGTTTCGGAGGTTATGGTTGTTTTTTTCGTTCAAATACTAAATTATGTCCTTTAAAATCAATTGTTGGTGGAGTTCCAATTTTCGGTACTCCAATTTGAGTTCTGCATCTCATGTTGTCTGACTCAATATTCCAATAACACCAATCTTCGGACATTATAAATCCCCATTTTCCTTTTTTACATATAGATTCGTTCTCACCTATCATTTTCCATGTGTAATCATTATTAATTGTCAATTTGGAATTAGCAGAATAATATTCACCTACAATTAACTTTTCATGTTCGTAGAATATCGAATTGTATCCAATCCAATTATAAACAACGAATGCTAAACATAAACAGCCCAAAAGAATTTTAATTTTCGTTGAAAAATTCCATTTATTTTTTTTTCCGTTTTTCAAACCTGAATTCAACAGCAATAAACCTACAATTCCTATAATGAATAAGATCTGGATCATAAATCCTGCAATTAATGGGAGCATATCAGGTCTTATTATTTGCATTTAGCTCTTCAGTTAACCATAACTATTCTTAAACACTACAAAACTAAACAAAATAACCGTATCTTTGCACCGTATAATACAATCAAATTAAATGAACCAACACGTAAAAGTCAGATTTCCGTCCAACATCGCTTTAGTCAAATATTGGGGAAAATACGGCAATCAATTACCCAAAAATGCGTCATTAAGCATGACCTTGAGCAACGCTTACACCGAGTTGGAATTAACTTTAACTGAAAAGAAAACCAAGGAAATTGAGTTTGAATATTTTTTTGAAGGACAAGCGAAAGACACCTTTAAAGAACGTATTTTGAACTATTTACAAGCGCAAACGGAATTTTCGGACATACTGAAAAACTACGCTATCAACGTTCAGTCGCACAACAGTTTTCCACATTCGACAGGAATTGCCTCTTCAGCATCGGCTTTTGCAGCGATTGCTACGGCATTTTTAAAAGCAAGTGGTTACAGCGAGGAAGATTTTACGCAACAAGCAAGCCGATTGGCACGTTTGGGAAGTGGTAGTGCGTGTCGTTCATTTCATAGTGGTTATTCTTCGTGGGGAAAACTTGCCGAAATTAACGGAACAAGTGATGAATACGCAACGCCTGTCACAAAAATTCATGACCATTTCAAAACTATGTGCGATGCGATTTTGATTGTCGAAGATACGCCCAAAAAAGTTTCGAGTAGCGTTGGGCATGGTTTGATGAAAAATCACCCTTTCGCCGAGGCACGCTTTCAGCAAGCCAATCAGCATTGTTTGGAAATGTTTTCAACCTTAGAATGTGGGGATTTTGAAAAATTTATTGCAATTACCGAACGAGAAGCCTTATCTTTGCACGCAATGATGATGACCTCGCTCGATTATTATCTGTTAATCAAGCCCGAAACCGTTTTCGTCTTAGAAAAAATTATGCAATTTAGAAACGATACGAAACTTCCGATTTGTTTTACGCTTGACGCAGGTCCGAACGTACATTTGTTGTATCCATCGAACATTCAACAAGAAGTTAAATCGTTGATTGACAGTATGCAAAGCAACTTAAAAAATGTCATTTACGACCAAATTGGAAACGGCGGAATAATCTACTGATGCAACAAATCAACTCCAAAATATTGCTCTTTGGCGAATACGCAATCTTACATCAAGGTATGGCGTTGGTTATTCCCTGCGATAAATACAGCGGTCAGTTTGAGTTTTACGCCAATTCCGACGACAAAAAATTTGCCTTACAATCGAACGAATACCTTAGACGTTTTCGGGAATTTGTTTGCAGTCATACCAACGAAAAATTTGTGTTGGAGGTCAAGCGATTTGAAAAAGATTTGGAGCAAGGTTTATTTTTTCGCAGTAACATTCCGCAAGGTTACGGCTTGGGAAGTTCGGGTGCAGTAGTCGCAGCGATTGTGTTGCGTTACCTCAAAAAAGCGAAGAATGTTAAAGATGAATTAAAATACAAATTACACGAGTTAAAAGGAAATCTTGGCGAATTGGAATCGCATTTTCACGGTGTCAGTTCGGGACTTGACCCGTTGAGCATCATGTTAAACGAGCCTGTGCTTTACAAAAATCAAGATGAAATTTTAACCGCCGAATTACCCCTAAAAAATGCAACAGGCAAAAACGTTATTTTTCTGTTGGACACTAAGCAACCACGTACGACATCAGGACTTGTCCAACATTTTAACGATCGGTACAACCAAACGGATTTCAAACAGAAATTTGACAATTACATCATCAACGACAACAATCAAGCTATCAATAGTTTTTTAGCCAACGACACAGAAACATTCTATCATTCACTCTCAAATTTAAGCGCATTTCAACTGCAAGAAATGAAAGAATTTTTTCCCGGAGGCTTACAAAAAGAAGTCAAAGCAGGCTTAGACAACGGCGACTATTTCCTCAAACTTTGTGGCGCAGGCGGTGGCGGTTTCATGTTGGGTTTTACGCAGAATTGGGCGAAAACACAAGAAGATTTAAGCGCATATAAGTTGGAGGAAATTTATGCTTATTAGAGTAATAGGAGTTAGAGCTAAAAGCAAATTAGAGAAACAAAATTACGTTGATTAAATCATTAAAATAACAGAGAATCTTATCAACCATTTTTTTTACCTACCTTTGCACCCAAATTAATTAGAGAAACAAAAAATGTTAATACAAGTTTTTAAATCTAAAATTCATCGTGTTAAAGTCACGCAAGCAGATTTGAACTATATTGGAAGTATCACGATTGATGAAGATTTAATGGAGGCTGCCAACATTATCGAGGGCGAAAAAGTCCAAATTGTCAATTTGAATAACGGCGAACGCTTGGAAACGTACGTAATAAAAGGCGACAGAAAATCGGGAACAATTTGTTTAAATGGACCTGCGGCACGCAAAGTTGCGGTTGGCGATATCGTCATTATTATCAGTTATGCGACCATGGATTTTGAAGAGGCGAAAACTTTTAAACCTCAAATGATTTTCCCTAACGAAAATAATCGTATCATTGACTGATGAAGTCAGTTTTTGTAAAAGCATTAAAAATTATTTTACCCTTATCGGTAGGCATTTACTTGTTGTGGTTTTTCTTTCAACAAATGGAAGAAACGCAACTTGAAGAATTTTATAAAGCTATCCGAAACGCCAATTATTGGTGGATTTTCCTCTCACTTGTTTTGAGCTTTGTTGCTTTTGTCATTCGGGCAGAACGCTGGAAGTTAGCACTCGAACCACTTGGTTACGAAACAAAATTCAAAAATCGGTATCACTCGTTGATGATTGGTTACATCATCAATATGACCATTCCAAGAGCAGGTGAAGCATCACGTTCGGTCATGTTGCATCGCTCCGAAAAAGTGCCGTTTGCCAAATCTTTCGGGACAATTATCTCCGAACGGATTATCGACATGGTGTTTTTGGTTAGTATCGCTTTTTTGACGTATCTGTTGAATATTCACAATTTCGGGAAGATTTTTGATGAAATTCAAACGACATTTGGCATTAACAAAGACGGCTCAACAAAATGGATTATTTACGCTGTCGGATTGGGTTTGGCATTGATTGGCTTTGCAATTTATTTTTTCGTTCCAACCTTAAAACAGAAAATAAATAAATTCATTAGCGAACTTTTTTCGGGTTTGTTGTCTATTTTTAAAATGCGAAAATTCGGGTTATACTTCCTTTATTCGTTTTTGATTTGGGGGTTGTATGTTGTTTATTTTTACGTTTGTTTTTTAAGCATCTCCGAAACATCCACCATTCCGTTTAACACGGTTTTATTGGCGTTTATCGCAGGCTCGTTGGGCATTGTTTTCACGAACGGCGGTATCGGTGCTTTTCCGCTTTTGATTGGAATTGTTATCGGAATTACGGAGCAAAATACGATGCCGAATGCGCAAGCGATTGGAAATGCTTTGGGAATGATTATTTGGAGTTTTCAAACACTTTTAGTCATTTTGTTGGGTATGACTTCACTCATTTTATTGCCAAAACCTTATGGAAAAGAACTATCTACAACAAATAAATAGTAAAATTGTCACTTTAGAAATGGCGCAAACGCTTATCAAAAAATGGCAAGAAAACGGCGAAAAAGTTGTTTTTACAAACGGTTGTTTTGATATTTTGCATCAAGGTCATGTTACCTATTTAGCTAAAAGTGCGGATTTGGGGCAACGTTTAGTGATTGGGTTAAATTCAGACAGTTCTGTTCGAGCGCAAAATAAAGGTTCGGAACGCCCGATTAATGCTGAAAATTCACGTGCGCTTTTGTTAGCTGCACTTGCTTTTACCGACCTTATTCTCATTTATGACGATGCAACACCTGTAAAAGTCATTCAAACGTTACTGCCTGACGTACTTGTCAAAGGTGCAGATTACGACGAAAATGAAACGGACAGTTCCAAAAAAACATACATTGTTGGAAGTGACACTGTGCGTGCCAATGGTGGCGAAGTCAAAACAATAGCGTTAGAAATTGGTTTTTCGACAACGAATATTGTGAAGAAGTTGAAAGGTTGATTTCGGTAGAAAAAAAACGAATTTTTGTAAATATTTTTCGGCGTACGCTGTCAACTATGCTTTTTTGCGTAACTTTGATTTCCATTTTAAAAAACAATTATGAATACTTGGTTTATAGTAAAAGTAAAATATACAAAACAACTTGAAAACGGAACATTTAAACGTGTTTCTGAACCCTATTTATTAGCAGCGATGACCTTTACAGATGCAGAAGCTCGTATTTTTGAAGAGTTAGGAAGTGCCATAAAAGGCGAATTTTCCGTGACAAATATCGCTCGTGCAGATTACCACGATATTTTTTATTACGAAGATGTCGACACATGGTATAAATGTAAAGTTACGTACGAAAGTGTGGCGGAAGACGGCGATAAAAACAAGAAAGTAGCCAACAATTTCTTAGTGTCTGCAAGTTCTGTTAAAGAAGCGTATGACCGTATCGAAGAGAGCCTTTCAACGATGATGGTTGAGTTCGCTATTCCGTCGATTACGATTTCGCCAATTATTGACATTTTTCCTTTTAGTGAAGAAATGGATAAAGAAATTTCACGTGTTTCAGCAGATGAATACACGGCGATGAAAGAATTAGAAAATTCGGGAACGACTTCTAAAAAAGTATATT
This sequence comes from Crocinitomicaceae bacterium, assembly GCA_035445045.1. Classification (GTDB taxonomy): domain Bacteria; phylum Bacteroidota; class Bacteroidia; order Flavobacteriales_D; family Crocinitomicaceae; genus 40-80. The sequence continues at coordinate 35,489 of DAOMPZ010000005.1, forward strand.
CCGCATCAGGTTCGGACGAAGATGAAGATTTTGAAGACGAAAACGAAGACGAGGAAATTGCAATAGAAGATGAGTACGCTGACGAAGAATAAACCATGAGCGATTTTTTAAAAAAAATAAAGGACGATCACCACGATTTTGAAAAAGGGGAAATAAACGGACGTTTGCCTAAAGAACCTTTTTCGTTTTTCAAAAAGTGGTATAAAGAGGCATTTAAGCACAACAACATTGCTAATTCAATGACTTTATCGACTGTTGATGCAAACGGAAAGCCCTCGTCACGGATTGTTTTTTTAAAAGAATTGTTAAACGAAGATTTTATTTTTTACACGAATTACAACTCACACAAAGGCAGTGATTTAGCTGTTAATCCAAACGTTTCGTGTTTGTTTTTTTGGCAAGAATTGGAACGTCAAGTGCGCATCGAAGGCCACGTAACGAAAGTTTCAGCTAAAGATAGTGACGAATATTTTAACAGCCGTCCACGTAGCAGTCAGTTAGGCGCATGGGCATCGCAACAAAGCGAAGTTTTGACCTCACGACAATTGCTCGAAGAACGTTTGCACGAGTTTAATTTGAAATACCCGAAAAAAGTTCCACGCCCCGAACATTGGGGCGGTTATATCGTTCATGCCGAAAAAATCGAATTTTGGCAAGGACGAGCATCTCGCTTACACGACAGAGTTGTCTATGAAAAAGAGGGCAATACGTGGAAAATTTACCGCATTAATCCATAATTATGCTTCAAAATCCAATTCCTGTAAAATGCCTTTCTAACGGTATCAAAGTGGTTTTT
>DAOMPZ010000005.1:36294-45855 GCA_035445045.1 Crocinitomicaceae bacterium
GCCGATAAAATCCGAAGCAGCGCATTTGGGCGTAACGGTTTTGGGAGGTTCACGCTACGAAGGGCAAGATGAAATTGGTTTAGCACATTTTTTAGAACATTGTTTTTTTAAAGGAACAAACAAGCGCAAAACATTTCACATTCTTTCACGCATCGACTCGGTTGGTGGCGAATTGAATGCGTTTACAACCAAAGAAGAAATTTGCGTATATTCTTCATTTGCAAAGAAATACTTAGAACGAGCGGTCGAACTTTTAGCAGATATTGTCATTCATTCTAATTTTCCCGAAAAAGAAATTTTCAAGGAAAAAGAAATCATCTTGGACGAAATAAACTCTTATTTAGATTCGCCAAGCGACCGTATTTGCGATGAATTTGAAAGTAATATTTTTAAAAACCACCCTTTGGGTGAAAATATTTTAGGAACGAAAGATTCCGTTTTGAGCTTTACGAAAGAAGCACTTTGGAATTATATGCACCGCTTTTTTCACACGCAAAATATGGCTATTTCCGTTGTCGGGGATTTTGACGAAAAAAAGGTGATGCGTTTGTTGGAAAAATATTTTGCCGAAACACCGATTTTGGAACAAAAAATAACACCTAAAATTTTCTCCGACTACCAGCCGTTTCACATTGCGCAAAAAGCATCGAATTTTCAAGCGCACGCCATCATCGGAAGTATTGCTCCAGGGTTTGCGGACGAAAAAGAAAGACGTGCGATGACCTTGCTTGTGAATGTTTTGGGTGGCCCAGCGTTAAATTCTCGTTTGTTGCTTTCTATCCGTGAAAAATACGGTTACACCTATTCGATTGAGGCGAGTTATAACCCATTTCGAGAAATTGGCTATTGGGATATTTACTTCGGTTGCGAAGAAAAATACGTGCAAAAAACATTGTCTTTGGTACAAAAAGAACTCAAAAAAGTACGTGAAATTCCATTTACAACCATGCAACTTCATCGGGCAAAAGAACAATTCAAAGGGCAATATGTGTTGTCTGTCGAAAGCCATGTCGAATTGATGATTGGACTTGGAAAAAGCGCACTCCACTACGACCAAATCGACAGTATCAGCATGATTTATAACGCTATTGACGAAATTTCCGCTACGGATATTAGTAATGTAGCCAACAAATATATGTCGTCTGATGTGCTTTCGGAGTTGGTTTATTATACTGTTTGATTTCAATTTCTTACTTTTATCCACGCAACAGATATTATTTTACGTAGAGGAATGACTGTATTTTCATCATATACTAAACAAAAACTTTTAAAATTGATTCCTCAAAAGAATGTGTTAATTATTGCGCTTTTAGCAACGATTGTTGCTGTAGGTTGGCAGGAGTTAAACCTTTTTTACTTAAACAAACATTTTGGATATACTCATAGTTTAATTACCTCAAATGATGAGGCAAGTTATCTTGTTCCTCCTCACAATTTACTTTCCAATGGTGTTTAGAAAGATAATGCTAACGGTGTAACATCTTATTTCTTTCGTCCGCCTGGTCAAGGACTTTATTTCTTGGTACTTAAATGTATATTTGGGAATACGGTTTGGGTGGCAATGAAATTTACCCAAATAGCGTTGTTTTTTCTTTCAATCATTGTTTTTGATAAGATATTGAAATTACTCAATGTAACAAAAAGAATATTGTGGCTTTCACTTTATGCTTTTTTACCTTTATACAGCGGATTTATGTATTTCACAATTACAGAAGGGATTTCTCCGAGCATTGTGCTATTCGTCATTTTCTTTTTTCTGAAAGCTCAAAAAGAGAATAAATATCCTATTTATTTCACAATTATTGCATCTTTTTTAATTGTCTTACGCCCACAATTAATAGTATTGGTTTTAATACTCGTGATACGCCTTCTTTTTGTAGATAGAAAAAATATCATTGCTGTATTTGCTTTTTTGCCATTTATTTTATGGAATGTTCGTTCTACATTCATCGCAAAAGATTATTTAGGTGTTCACCCTATTTATCATATTACCAACAATAGTGTTTATCGCCCTCCACATGAAGCGTTGACCAATTTATTTCGACAATGGGAACATCAACCTGAAAAATTACATAAAGTAACAGCAATTTTAGGTCTTGATACAACCACGCAAACAAAGAACGATGCTTTACTTTTTGTTCCTGAAAAATATCAATCATCTGTTGATACTTTGTTTTTTAAATATCAACAACTTGAATTTCAAAGACAACATTATTTCTCAGATAAAAAAATTGATGGTTATTTACCGAATGAATATGAATTTTTACTAGAAGCAAAAGAACTGATAAAGTACAATAAGCAAAGGTATTCTGTTGATTATCATTTTTTCACACCTATGAAGAGTGGTTTATTTTTCTTTAATTCATATTTGAATTTATATGTTTTTCAAGCTGCATTTCGTGGAAAATTATGGTGTGAAATACTACGTTGGTGTTGTTTTATTGTTGTTTCTTTCTCAATAGTAGCATCTTTTATCGCATTATTTTCACCTCAAAAAACCACTTTTTTATTTGCTTTGACCATTTGCCTTTCCTTATTTTACTTTGCATATTTTCAGCGAATGAATGAAGAACGCTATTTTTATCCATTGTTACCTGTTGCCTTACTTTGTCTGGTGGTAGGGATTGAAACCACCAGTCGCAAATGTAGGGACGACCGACATAAATAGGCAAGTGGTTTTAATCTTTGACCGAAAAAATTCAAAAAAACTTCTTCCAATCCCAATTATTTTAGTAATTTAGGTTTCGATTTTACAATTAAACCCATGAAAGAAGAAACTTTACACCATTGGTGGCGGAGTAAAAATGTCGATTTCAGAACATTTGAAAGCCCCATACAAATCATTGATTTTGGCGAATACAACCGCTTTGAAAATGGCCCTGACTTTATCGGTGCAAAAATTCAGATGAACGATATTTTGTGGTGCGGAGCGGTGGAAATCCACATCAACGCCTCGGATTGGGACAAACACGGTCATCAAAACGATAATACATTTAATAATGTCATTTTGCACGTTGTTCAACATAAAGACAAGGAAGTGTACAATGCTCGTAACGAACTCGTCCCGACAATCGAACTCAAACCGTTTTCCAAAAAGTACAACAAACAGCACATTGCGTGCGAAAAATCGTTACATCGAGTGGATAAATTGACGTTTATTAATGAGTTAGAACATTCACTCATTGACCGCTTAAACCGTAAAACAAGTTTGATAGATACGCAACAAATGATTTATCAATTTGATTATCGCGCTGTTTTTACGATGCTTTTATTTCGTTCGTTTGGCAACAAGGTCAACCAACATTTTTTTGAGCAACTTTTTGTCGTTTCATATCCTTACTTAAACCGTGCGACTGATGATTTGCAAGTGTTATTATTTGGCTTTGCAGGCTTTGAATTAACCAACAGACAGCGTGAAAAATGGGAATATTTAAAACATAAATTTGACATTCGTCACACAACACCAATTCAATGGCGTACCAAAGGATTTTACGCAGGTTCTTCGCCTGTTTTTCGTTTAAAACAACTCTCAGAAACACTCAAACTTTTGCACGATGTCGATGTTTATCAAATGACGGTCGAAAATTGGGTTTCCGTTCGCTCGCTGATTATCCAACAACACATTTTAAGTAAGGCACAAGTTGATTTACTGTATATAAATGCGGTGGTTTTATTTTATTGGTGGTTTGAAAAATATGCGGACGATTTTTTGTTCAAAGAACGTGCAATCGACCTATTGACGGAACTTCCACCTGAAAAAAACAACGTTGTAAATCGGTGGAAAAACCTCGGAATTATCCCTCAAAATGCGTTTGATTCGCAAGCATTGTTGGAATTAACAAATCAAAAATGTACTTTTACAAAATGTTTAGAATGTAAGATTGGTAAAATACTTTTATGAGCAACCTGATTAAAGAAATGCGTAGCTTAGTCGTTAAAATTAACTTCTTCTTTGAACTAAAATCCTATGGTGTAAGCACTTGGATTGCTCGAAAGACAGGAATTAGTTTAACAAAAGTGCGTTTGGGATTTATTTATGCTTCGTTTGTAACACTCGGCTCGCCTTTGTTGATTTATTTACCAATGGCTTGGATATTAGAGAATAAGCATCGGTTCAAATTGCAAAAAAGAAGAAGTGATTCGATTTGGGAAATTTATTTAGATTAACATTAAAATGAGGATATTAATTACAGGTTCAAACGGACTTTTAGGACAAAAAATTGTCAAACAATGCTTGAAACACAATCTTGAATTTATTGCCACGTCCAAAGGTGAAAACCGAAATGCAGATTGTCCTGCGGAAAAATACGTTTCCATGGATATTTGCAATAAATTGGAAATCAATCATATTTTTCAAGCGACTTACCCAACACACGTCATTCATACAGCGGCAATAACAAATGTTGATTATTGCGAGTTAAATCCCGAAGAATGTCACGAAGTAAATGTGCAAGCAACGCAGTATCTTTTTGAGGCGAGCAAACAATATAAAGCGCATTTTGAGTTACTTTCCACCGATTTTGTTTTTGACGGTTTGCAAGGAATGTACAAAGAAACAGATGAGGTTAATCCGTTGAGTGTTTATGCGCAATCGAAAGTTGATGCCGAAAATATTTTATTACAATCCGATTATACAAATTGGTCGATTGCACGCACGATAATTGTTTACGGAACGGCCAACAATTTATCACGTACGAATATTGTGTTGTGGGCGATTGATGCGTTGCAAAAACAACAACCGATGAACATCATCAACGACCAATTCCGTATGCCAACATGGGCTGATGACTTAGCGTGGGGTTGTTTGGAAATTTGTCGCAGGAATAAAACAGGAATTTTTCATCTTTCAGGACCAGAATTGTTGGCGATTAATCAAATTGTCGAGCGCATTGCCGTTTATTTGGGTAAATCCATGGAGAATGTAAATTTAATAGATTCATCTACTTTAAATCAACCAGCTAAACGTCCACCACGCACAGGTTTTGACTTGTCAAAATCACGTGCAGAATTAGGATATAATCCGAAGACAATCGAAGAAACACTTAAAGAATTGGTTAGTTAAACGGTAGTTATGGAAAATTTCTCGTTGCGTTCACGAAGAGCAATTATTATTTTTACCATTTTGTTTTTGGTCATTGTTTTGATACCGAGAGTTGTTTTCTTTTTCAAAAAACCATCTGCGTTTTCCTTGACGGAAGAATTAAATAAATTACCCGAAAAAGAGCGCAATAAAATTCAAAAACGAGTAAAAAATTACAACAATTCTAAAAATTACACACGCAAAACTAAGTTTCGCAAACCGCCTGCTAAATTTGACCCAAATACATACACCGTTACCGATTGGACAGCATTGGGCTTGTCTGAAAAACAGGCGCAAACGGTTTTAAATTTCAATAAATTTGGTTTTTATTCGGAACAAGATTTACAAAAATGTTTTGTCTTTCAAAACGAAGAATTTTTCGCTTTAATCAAAGATTCGCTTGTTTTTCCCGATAAAAATTCAAGCAAACAACTCGATAAAGCCTATGGCGCAAACTTAGCGGTTGACCTCAATCGTGCCACAAAAGCGCAATTAATGGAACTCAAAGGAATAGGGAACTTTTACGCTGATAAAATAATTGCGTATCGGGAGCGTTTAGGAGGTTTTATTTCGCTCAATCAGCTGTTGGAAGTTTATAAATTTGACGCCGAAAAGTTGAACGAAATAAAACCATATCTTATATTAAACAAAAAAGATGTGCAAAAAATGGATTTGAATACCGTTGATGCAAAAACTTTGAAAAATCACCCATATATCAATGATTGGAATTTAGCCAATTCACTTGTGAAAATGCGCATACAAAAAGAAAATTATAAATCCATTGAGGAAATAAAAGAATCGGTTTTAATGACAGATAGCATATTCAAAAAAATAGAACCGTATATTACCGTAAAATAGAAGAAATGACGTTAGAAGAAAAATTAAAAAATACGATTAGAGATGTCGTTGATTTCCCAAAACAAGGAATTGTTTTTAAGGATATTACACCAATTATGATGAACGCTGCATTGTCAAATGAAGTGTTAGATCATTTGGTAGATTATTATAAAAATCAAAACATTGACAAAATTGCAGGTATTGAAAGTCGTGGATTTTTGTTTGGTTATGCTTTAGCAATGCGCCTAAACAAGCCATTTGTATTAATTCGCAAAAAGGGAAAATTGCCGTATGACAAAATTTCACACGCTTACGATTTGGAATACGGAAGTGCCGAAATTGAAATTCACACCGATGCTGTATCTAAAGGAGAACGTGTTTTAATCCATGATGACTTATTGGCAACAGGTGGTTCGGCGACAGCAGCAGGCGAATTAATCCGAAAATGTGGTGCGGAAATAGCAGGATTTAATTTTATAATTGAACTTGAATTTTTAGACGGAGCAAAGAAATTACACGCTATTTCAGAAAATATTTATAATTTAGCACGCTATTAAATAGTATTAACTTCAAAATTAAGATATAAATGGATTTTTCAAGAAGTGAAAATCAAGAGATGATTGCGAAAATGGTAAGAGATTTCGCAGAAAAAGAAATCAGACCGTACTTTATGGAATGGGACGAAACACAAGAATTTCCTGTTCATGTATTTAAAAAATTGGGCGAATTAGGCTTGATGGGTGTTTATATCCCTGAAGAATACGGCGGTTCGGGTTTTGGCTACGAAGAATATATCGTGGTTGTTTCTGAAATTGCTAAAGTTTGTGGTTCTATCGGCTTGTCGGTTGCGGCACATAATTCACTTTGTACAGGACACATTTATTATCACGGTTCAGAAGCTCAAAAGAAAAAATATTTACCGAAATTAGCATCGGGTGAATGGATAGGAGCGTGGGGCTTGACTGAAACAGGGACAGGTTCTGATGCAGGAGGAATGAATACGACAGCTGAAAAAGACGGTGATTTTTACGTTTTAAACGGTTCTAAAAACTTCATCACACACGGAAAATCGGGTGATGTTGCCGTAGTTATCGCACGCACAGGCGAAAAAGGCGATTCTCGTGGAATGTCAGCTTTTATCATAGAAAGAGGAACACCAGGGTTTTCAGCTGGGAAAAAAGAAAATAAATTAGGAATGCGTGCATCGGAAACAACCGAGTTGATTTTTGACAATTGCCGTGTGCCTGCCGAAAACTTAATTGGCGAAGTAGGTAAAGGTTTCCACCAAGCAATGCAAATTTTGGACGGTGGACGTATTTCGATTGGTGCGTTAGCGTTAGGAATTGCGAAAGGTGCGTACGAGGCAGCGTTGAAATATGCGAAAGAGCGTGAACAATTCGGAAAGCCAATTGCACAACACCAAGCAATCGGATTCAAATTGGCAGATATGGCAACAAAAATCGAATGTGCAGAATTGTTGTTGTACCAATCAGCTTATTTGAAAAATAATCATTTACCAATGACAACACAATCGGCTATGGCGAAGTATTATTCTTCTGAAATTGCGTGTGAAGTGGCAAATGATGCAGTTCAGATTTTTGGAGGTTACGGTTATACAAAAGATTTCCCAGTTGAGAAATTCTACCGTGATGCAAAACTTTGTACGATTGGCGAAGGAACGTCAGAAATACAAAAATTAGTTATTGCAAGAGAAATTTTGAAATAATACTTGTTAATAAAAAAAATAAGGTTATATTTGCAGTCTGAAAAATTAAAAGTAAACAGAAATTAATAAATAAAAGATATGTTAATCGTTCCAGTAAAAGAGGGAGAGGGCATTGAAAGAGCTCTTAAAAAGTACAAAAAAAAGTTTGACAAAACAAACGTGATGAAAGAATTAAGACGCAGAAAAGAGTTTGTCAAGCCGTCTGTGACTAATCGTCAAGAAAGAATTAAGTCAGCATATAAGTACAAAATGATTGCTCAAAACGCATAATGTAACTTTATATAAAGAAATACGTAAGGAGTCTATATGACTCCTTTTTTTATTTCTGATTTTTTAAATTACTTGCAGGTTGAGAAACGCTATTCCGACCACACGGTTGTTGCGTATCAGAATGATTTGAATGAATTTAAGGAATTTGTCCAACCGACACCGCTTGTCGAGGTGGAACACAAAATTGTTCGTTCGTACATTCATTATCTAAAAGAGGAAAATTTATCCAACACGACAATAAATCGAAAAATTTCGGCTTTACGAACTTTTTATAAATGGTTGGAGCGAAATGGAAACGTTGAGAAAAATCCACTTGCGAAAACGATGTTATTAAAACAACCGAAACGTTTACCTTCTTTTGTTAAAGAAACAGAGATTGTCAAAGCGGATAGCACGGAAATTTTTTCGGAAGAAACCTTTGGCGCATTAAGAGATAAATTAATGTTTGAACTTTTTTATCAAACTGGTGTGCGTTTGTCGGAACTAATCGAATTGAAAACAACCGATATTCACGGCACATCTATTCGAGTGTTTGGAAAACGAAATAAGGAGCGAATAATTCCAATTTCACCTGAATTAAACGAATTGATAAAAAAATATTTATCGGAGCGAAATACGCTTGAAATCAAGTGTTCTAATGTTTTTGTAAAAGAAGACGGGAATAAATTGTATGAAAAATTTGTGTACCGTAAAATAAATTACTACCTTAGTGTGCTGACAAATGTAGAAAAGAAAAGTCCACACGTTCTTCGACATACTTTTGCAACCCACTTATTAAATAATGGAGCTGGAATAGAAGCGATAAAATCACTATTGGGTCATGCGGATTTGCGAGCAACGCAGGTTTATACACATAATACATTTGGACAGTTAAAAAATATTTATTCACAAGCCCACCCAAGAGGGCGTTAAATTTAGAGTTATGGAAATAAAAACAAATGCAGTTAATTTTACTATCGACAAGAAATTAGTAGAATATATCAATGACAAAGTTTCCAAATTGGAATTGTTCTTTGACCAAATTATTACATGTGAAGTTTTTTTAAAAACAGACAAGAGTTCAGAAAAAGAGAATAAATATGCTGGAATAAAATTAATTATTCCTAAATCTGAACTATTTGCAGAAAAACAATGTAAATCCTTTGAAGAGGCAATTGATTTATCAGTGGAAGCCCTTAGAAAACAGATAATTAAGCATAAAGAGAAAGTTAGAGATTAAGTCTAAAAATCATTGAATCAATGAATAAGGCGCATTTGATTTTTCGATGCGCCTTTATTTTTTTTAAATTTTTTTCATTCATCTATTGCAGATATAAAAAAAGTGATTACCTTTGCAACGCCTTAGAAAAAAGGTCGTTCTTTTAAAGAGAAAAAACAAACATTTGCCGGTGTAGCTCAGTTGGCCAGAGCAGCTGATTTGTAATCAGCTGGTCGGGGGTTCGAATCCCTCCACCGGCTCAAATGATGGGGATGTCGCATAGTGGCTATTGCAGTAGACTGTAAATCTATCACCTTTCGGTATCGTTGGTTCGAGTCCATCCATCCCCACAAATATTAAATGAAATTAAAAGCGGGAGTAGCTCAGTTGGTAGAGCGTCAGCCTTCCAAGCTGAGGGTCGCGAGTTCGAATCTCGTCTCCCGCTCAAAA
>DAOMPZ010000006.1:0-39052 GCA_035445045.1 Crocinitomicaceae bacterium
AAATCGGTGGAAATCAGCGTGCTTGGGAAGAGGGAAAATGTATTGCTTTTAACGACATTTACTATCACAAAGCATGGAACTATACCGACAGCGAACGCATTGTGTTAATCATTGATTTGATGTTGCCACAACATCGTGCGAACAAACAAAAAATTAATGCTGGTGTTATCGCAACTTTAATTTTGTCACGAAGTTATCTCTATGTAGGATTTTTAATTGAACTATTACCAAGAATTTTAACTCGACTAATACACCCAATTATTCATTTTGCGGTGCGACTGTATTTTTCCTTAACTTCTCATCGAAAGAAAAATAAGCAATAAAAAGTCAATAAAACTCCACTTGATTGAAAAAACTCTTCGGACGATTGGAACTTAAAAAAGGCAAACTACCGCTACACGTTAATTTGTAGAGCCAGCCTTTGTGAATCAACATCCTGCGCCAACAAAGTCCATACTCGTCAATATTGACAATACCCTCGTAATATTCCGTTTGATTAGCTAAGGTATCACGCAAGATTTTTGCATTGACAGGACTGTTAAAACTTTCATTGATAAATTGTTTCAAGCCGCTATTGTCGTCGTGGAGTTGTATGCCCTCAATCAGATATAAATTTCCCTGACCCAAATCTCTTGCCTCCAAGCGAATGTAGCCGTCTGCATCAAAAGTTTCCGTTGGACGTATGCCAAACACAGCTTTGAAACACAATTCGTTATTGTCATACAAGTATGTTCGGTTTTCTTTAAAAAAATTCTTTTCTTTCTGAAAATGAGTCGTTTGTGTCGCACCAACAGCTCTGACGACATAGCCTCTTTCGTGCAAAGCTGTCAAAATACCGTGTTTCCCTGCCAAATGTCCTGCGCCAACCGCTATAAAAGCAGGCGTTTTGGTAATAAGTGAGTCGATTTTCGCAACCATTTTTTCGTTTCGCTTCACAATCAACTCCGAATAACCCGTCGTTCCTTTGTAGCCTTCATAAACCAATTGTTGCAACTTGGACGGATTTCCGCTTAAATAAAGTTGGAGCATTTCATCTTGAGAGATACTTTTATTAACTCTCGGAAAGAGCGAATATGAAATGGATTGTGTTGCTAAAACTTGGTCGTTAATTGTTTCTAACGGAACGATTTTTTTGTTGGAATTTACCGCAATTTGATAAAAATAAGCATCTAAAAATTGAGGATAACCCATAACCGAACCGTAATCACTTTTGTAGGTTGTTTTAACCGCAGAATAAATACGACCGCTTGCATCTATCAACAAATTTTTATTGAAAGGCGTATCAAAAACACCGTACAATTCCCGCACATCTACTTCGGTCGAAAAAACCGAGGTATTGTAAAAAGCATAGTAAATAGAATCATTAAACTGAAATAATTTAGCATCATTCAGGTGGATTGTTCCCAAAATATACGACGGTTGTTTGATGCCTTTTTTGGTTATTTCCCACAACAGTTGATTCGGCTTGTCAAGGTTCGGCTGACAAACTCCCAATCCATAAGTGAGAAGAGAAATAACTAAAAAGTATTGTTTCATAAGAGCAAAGATAGTTTTTTTTTGGACGTTAAGACATTAGGATATAAAGACTAAATTTAGACAGAAGATAAAAGACCGAAGACATTAGACAGATTTTCGTGAAACCTAATTATCTGTTTTTCATCTCAATTGAGGTTAAAAATAAGTTTTTTAATTTTCAAAAACCCAAACCCAACAAAAAAATTTACCTTTGTAACATGAGTACGTATTTAGACGAATTAAACAAAAGTCAGCGTGATGCTGTTGTGAATTATGAAGGCCCGTCCATGGTTATTGCAGGCGCAGGCTCGGGAAAAACAAGAGTTTTGACGTATCGCATTGCGCACATGATTGACCAAGGTGTTGACCCATTCAACATTTTAGCGTTGACCTTTACCAACAAAGCGGCAGCCGAAATGAAAGAACGGATTACCCAAATTGTTGGCGACAGCAATGCTCGAAGTGTGATGATGGGAACGTTTCACAGCGTTTTTTCACGGATTTTGCGCATGAATTCCGACCGCCTTGGCTTTCCGCAAAACTTCACGATTTACGACACACAAGATTCTAAAAGTTTACTGAAAGACATCGTTAAAGAGTTAAATTTAGACGATAAATTATACAAACCAAGTGTCGTTTACAACCGTATTTCTTCCGCTAAAAACCAACTGATTTCCGCAGATGATTATGCCAACAATTCAGAAATTATGTCGGAAGATTACGCCAACAAACGCCCGATGATGGCAATGATTTTCAAAACATATACTACACGCTGTTACAAAGCTGGCGCAATGGATTTTGACGATTTACTATTTTATACAAACGTCCTTTTGCGTGATTTTCCCGATGTTTTACAGCATTATCAATATAAATTTCGCTATATTTTGGTGGACGAGTACCAAGATACCAATTTTGCGCAATACTTGATTGTCAAAAAATTAGCGGCTGTTTTTGAAAATATTTGTGTAGTCGGCGATGATGCGCAAAGTATTTATTCATTCCGTGGGGCGAACATTCAAAACATACTGAATTTCCGAAAAGATTACCCCGATTTCAAACTGTATAAATTAGAGCAAAATTACCGCTCAACACAAGTGATTGTCGAGGCTGCGAATAGTATTATCAAAAATAATAAAGACCAAATTCACAAAAACGTTTGGACAAATAACAGCCAAGGCGCAGCGATTAAAATTGTGCGCACATTGACCGATAACGAAGAGGGAAAAATGGTTGCCGACCGTATTTTTGATATGAAACAAGCACAAGGTTTGGCGTATAAAGATTTTGCGATTTTATACCGTACAAACCGCCAATCGAGAGCGTTTGAGGAGTCTTTGCGCAAGCTGAATTTACCGTATAAAATTTACGGTGGAATGTCTTTGTACCAACGCAAAGAAATTAAAGATTTGCTTGCGTATTTCCGTCTGTCCTCTAATTTGAACGATGAAGAGGCGTTGAAACGTGTCATCAATTATCCGAAACGAGGTATTGGAAAAACAACCTTGGAAAATGTTGTCGTCAAAGCGAACGAACAGGGAATTTCGATTTTTGAAGCACTTTCAAACGATGCCGTATTAGGTGGAATTGCAGGTGGAACACGAACAAAAATCATGGAATTTACCACGATGATTAAAAGTTTTCATGCGGAAATTGATAAATTGCCAGCATACGAAATGGCGATGCAAATTGCTAAATCTTCGGGAATTTTAAAGGAACTTTACAATGAAAAAGACAAAGGTCCAGAAGAAGTGGAACGTTATCAAAACTTGGAAGAATTGTTGGGTGGTGTCAAAACATTTTCGCAATCTGAAGAAAATCAATTGAAAACCTTGCCCGAATTTTTAATTGATGTTGCACTTTTGACCGATGCGGACGAACAAAAAGACGAAGACCGAAACAAAATCTCGTTGATGACAATCCATTCGAGCAAAGGTTTGGAATTTAAACACGTGTTTTTGGTTGGGTTGGAAGAAAATTTATTTCCCTCGCAAATGTCGATTACCACACGTGCCGACTTGGAAGAAGAACGTCGTTTGTTTTATGTTGCGCTAACACGTGCCGAGGAAACCTGTACAATTTCGTATGCTAATTCACGCTTTGTCTTTGGACGTTTGGAAACTGCCGAGCCGAGCCGTTTTATTTCAGAAATTGACCAACAATATACCGAACGTGAAACAACTATTCGAGGCGGTAGCGGTCGTTCGCTCAAATCGGGGCGTATCGAAGAACCAACATTTTCGGGTGGTTTGAGTCGTTTTAAAACAGCTGCTTCGCACAATCTGCGTTCGTTGGACGAAATCAATAAATCCGCAGGAACGAACAGAAATCCAACACAAGCAAGCGACCTTTCTTCGTTGAAAGTAGGTTATAACGTACAGCACGAGTCTTTTGGAAAAGGTAAAGTCATTCAAATTACAGGCAATGGCGACGACAAACGAGCGGTTATATTTTTTCCAAAAGAAGGCTCAAAAACGCTTTTATTGCGCTTTGCGAAATTGGAAATTTTAGAAGAATGATTGCTAAAAATCTAAATAGATTGTTAAAAAATAAATAGAATAAAATATTAATCGTACTTTCGTATTGGTTTAGTTGTAAAGGTAGGTTAGATAAATAGGGATAAGACTTTGGTTTTGTCCCTTTTATCTTTTTGGACGTTAGGACATTATGATATTAAGACGTTACGACCGAAGACGGATAAAATATAAATTCTATCGGGACTTACAAATGTTATTCACACGTGCCAGTCCCATCGGGACGACCGATATCAATAGGCAGGGGTTAAAACCCCTGCCGAAAAAAAAATAGTATGCCCAAAAATTTCATCAACATACACACGCATCAAAAAAATCAAAATTCCTGCGGTAATTTCGCGCTTTTCAATGCGTTTGACAAAGAAACGGACGTTCCGTGTTCGTATGGAATACACCCTTGGTATGTTGAAAAGGCGAGTAGCGAGCAATTTTTGCGATTAGAAAAATTAATCCAACAGGAAAATTGTTATGCTGTTGGCGAATGTGGTTTGGACAAATTAACCCAAACAGCGTGGGATTTACAATTAACGACTTTTGAACGTCAAATTGAATTGTCGGAGAAATACCAAAAACCATTGCTGATACATTGTGTTAAGGCGGTGCAAGAAATAGTTGTACTAAAACGCAAACATCAACCGCAACAACCTTGGATTTTTCATGGATTTCGAAAAACGAATACGGTGCAACAATTACTTGAAAATGGATTTTTTATCAGTATCGGCACAGCTATTTTAACAGACGAAAAACTACAAACAAGCATCGTTGACATTCCTTTGGAAAAACTGTTTCTCGAAACCGACGACAAAGCTATTTCCATTCGTGCCGTTTATGAGAAAGTTGCCGAATTACGTCAATTAAGCATTACTGAATTAGCCAGCCAACTTGTTGAGAATTTTAATACGGTTTTTACAACCTATTCATCAAATCAATCAAACGATTAGAAAAACCCGCCTCGTTGTCGTACCAACCAATTACTTTGACCATATTTCCCATAACGGACGTTAGCTGACTGTCAAACACAACGGAATGAGGATTTCCAACAATGTCAATCGAAACAATAGGTTCTTCGGTATATTCTAAAATTCCTTTTAAATCAGTTTCGGAGGCGTGTTTGAAAGCGGCGTTTAATTCCGCAACAGTCGGTGGGTTTTGCATGATAACCGTTAAATCCGTTAATGAACCGTCGGGAACAGGTACACGAATACCACAACCGCCAAATTTACCCTCTAAATCAGGGAAAATCCGTGTAATCGCTTTTGCCGCACCTGTCGTGGTGGGTATCATCGAAACTGCCGCTGCTCTTGCTCGGCGCAAATCTTTGTGTGGTGCGTCGTGAATGCGTTGATCGGTCGTATAGCTGTGAATAGTCGTGATGTAAGCACTTTCTATTTTTCCGATGCGTTCCAAAACTTTGACAAGTGGCGCACCCGAATTAGTCGTACACGATGCGTTGGAGAGAATGTCGTCTTCGGGCAAAATTTCGTAGTCGTTCACACCCATAACGATGTTTTTCATGTCGTCATTTGACGGTGCGCTCAATACTACTTTCTTAACTGTTCCACCAAGGTGTACACCTGCCAATTCTCGTGTCAAAAATAAACCTGTCGATTCTAAAACAATTTCGACATTATAATCAGACCACGGAATATCCGCAGGGTTTTTATGCTGTGTGAAGATAATTTTCTTGCCATTTTCAAAAATAATGGAATTTTCAACGATTTTAAATTTTTCGGTCAATTTGCCGTGAACGCTATCGTATTTGAATAGATGTGCCAAGGTCGTAATGTCTGCCAAATCATTTACAACTGCTACATTTAACATACTTGATTGCAAGGCTTTACGTGTGAAGTAACGCCCTATTCTCCCAAAACCATTTACACCGATATTCTTCATATTATTAAAAAATTAAAAACTGATAATAGCCAAAATTACAGTAAAAAAACGAGAAATAAAGAACAGTAAAATAATTATTCTCTGAAAATAATTACAAAACAAGCAAACCGTATTAAGTTTTCATTACATTTGCCACAATTTATTAAAGAACTTAATAAAGTTTGATAACAAAGAAAAAATAAAAACTTTATAAATTATGTCAACACAAACGGCAAAAGAAGAATCGCACGAATCAATGTTTGATGCGGTATTAGCGCGCTTAGATGTAGCGGCTAACTTAATGAATATGTCAGAAGACGTATTAACAGTTTTACGTAACCCAATCAAGCAGGTAAAGGTCAGCCTTCCTGTCATGATGGATAACGGTAAAATTCAAGTATTTGAAGGATACAGAGTAATCCACTCGACGGTTTTAGGGCCAAGCAAAGGAGGAGTGCGTTACGCTATGGACGTAAACCAAGACGAAGTGATGGCACTTGCGGCATGGATGAGTTTTAAATGTGCTGTTGCAAATTTACCTTACGGTGGTGCAAAAGGCGGTATCAAATGTAATCCACGTGAAATGAGTGTGGGTGAATTGGAGCGTTTGTCACGTGCGTATGCAAAAGGTATGAAAGACGTTTTTGGTGTCAACAAAGACATTCCTGCTCCTGACATGGGAACAAGTGGACGTGAAATGGCGTGGATTTTAGATGAATTTAATAAAATTACAGGCGAAGATAGTCCAGGTGTAATTACAGGAAAACCAATTGCAATTGGCGGTTCATTAGGACGTGATGCAGCAACAGGACGTGGCGTAATGGTGAACACGTTGGCAGCGTTAAAGAAAATGAATTTAGACCCAAAAGCTGTAACAGCAGCGATTCAAGGATTTGGAAACGTAGGTTCAAACGCAGCACGTTTATTGGCCGAGCAAGGTGTAAAAATTGTAGCGATTGGCGACCATACAGCAACATTTTACAATGAAAATGGTATTGACATTCAAGCGGCTTTAACGTATGCAGCAGGCAACGACCGTGTGTTGAAAGGTTTTACAGGAGGAACTGAAATTAGCTCTTCAGAACTTTTAACATGCAAATGTGATGTGTTAGTTCCAGCGGCGTTACAAAATGTAATTACCGAAGAAATTGCGCACAACATTCAAGCAAAGTTAATCGTTGAAGGTGCAAATGGACCAACTGTTCCAGAAGCAGATGCAATTTTAAACGACAAGAAAATTGTTGTTGTTCCAGATATTTTGGCAAACAGTGGAGGTGTTACGGTTTCCTACTTCGAGTGGGTACAAAACAAAGCAGGTTACTATTGGACGGAAGAAGAGGTAAATACCAAACATGACGAGAAAATGGAAATCGCTTTTAGTCATGTGTGGAATAACGCTGAGCAATACAAAACGTCTATGCGCATCGGAGCGTATATCACAGCATTACAAAAAATCGAACAGGGTGTTAAATTAAAAGGTAACTATTAATTTAAACGTTCTCTAATATTAAAAAAAGCAGGAAATTTCCTGCTTTTTTTGTTTTATGACAAGTCTTTCAAGTTAAGAGTGTTATATGCAGATATGTACTGCGGGGCGGAAAATAAATTTTTAATTAACTATTTTATAACACGACTCTGTACGTATAGATGCCTTATTTGTGGGTGTGATTTTTTTTAACATCTCGTTTTACACAAATTAAGGGATTATAAATAAAAAGAAAAACACCTTTTAAAAACAATTTATTGAGATTTTTTGTTTTGGCATTACTCACTCTTGGAGTTGGCAAGAGTCTTGTGGCGCAAGAATTTATCACGCATTGAAAGACAACGGATAATACAATTACTATTCTTACTACTGGAAGCGGATATAACTACAACATTGAGTGGACAAACATCACAACGTCCACATCATTGGGTAGTGCTTCTGGTTTGACGGGAGCTTATACAATATCAGGTTTAACAAATGGCGATGACATAGAAGTGAAAATTTCAGGTGCTTTCCCTAGAATTTACTTTAACAATAACGCCATAGAATCTTCAAAAATAACAGACATTATACAATGGGAAACTATTAACTGGAGGAGTTTCCAAAATGCTTTTTATGGTTGTACAAACTTAAATGTATCTGCGATTGATGCTCCTAATTTAACAATGCCTAATATAAGTATGAGTCAAATGTTTCGAGGTGCAACAAGTTTAAATGCAAACTTTAACACTTGGAATACCGCTAACGTTATCAATATGACAAGTATGTTTCGAGACGCAGTGAATTTCAATGGAGGTGTAACAAACTGGAACACAGGAAATGTTACAACTATGGCAAGTATGTTTTACAATGCAACTATCTTTAATCAAGATATTGGAAGTTGGAATACGGGAAATGTTACAACAATGGCAAGTATGTTTTACAATGCAACTGCCTTTAATCAAGATATTGGAAGTTGGGACGTAAGCAATGTTACTACGATGTACAGAATGTTTCGTGGAGCAACTAACTTCAATGGAAATGTTGGTAACTGGGGTGCAAATACAGCTGCGGTCACTACGATGCAAGAAATGTTTTATAGAGCAACAAACTTCAATAGAATGTTAGGGTCGTGGGATATAACAAGTGTTACAACTATGACGAATATGTTTGGAAATTCTAGGGTAACTTACTGTGTTTTTGACAATACCATAAAAGCATGGTCTTTAGAGTCCGTTCAAAATGGTATAACTTTAACCGCTCGAGAATTTTCAGATGCTAGTTTAGCAGAGAGAAATAACTTAATAACAAACAACGGCTGGACAATTACAGGAACAAATAAAGGGGCAAATCCACTATCAGTAAGTCCTGCGTCAACTACTGTTTATTGTTTAGGGTCTTCTGTTACATTAACAGCTAACAACGTCTTCAATAACATGGAGTACAGCAGAAACAACTAAAAGTATTTTTGTCAGTTCAAATAGCCCGGGTACTTATACTTATACTGTAACCGACGATTGTGGTTCTACTGGAACAGCGAAAGTAATTTTACCTACGAAATCAGGTAATCTGGCAACCAACGGGCAAAGCGTAACGTGTAATGTAAGAGAAAACGCTCCGGTTCATTTTTATGCTAGTAATGGAAATTACATCGGCTCAGTTAACCCAAAAGATGGAGTAGGATCTTTGAGATTAAGAGCTTATGTAGGAGTTGGAGGAACGATGTTTGCCTGCGACAGACCAACAGACCCAATGTATGAAACGGCTTATATGGGAAGAAGTATTGTTGTAACAACAATGACTACTTTCACTGGAAATACATCTGATCCTGAATTATTTATCCCTTTTAGTAATGCCGAATACACCTCTTTACAAACAAAGAGTTTAGGTACAACAGGAAATCCAAACGACGACATATCAGGAATTGGAGATATTGTTGCAACCAAATACAACGGGACGAATGAAAATGGAACGTCAATTGACAATTGTGGCACAGGCACTTCAGTTGTAGTTCCTCAAAGTTCTAGTAGCACGGACTTGGCTACATTTGCAGGAGTGGCAGGTAATTACGTTTCTTTCGTTGTTTCTAGTTTCTCTGAATTTAACTTACATGGACAAAATGATGGATCACCACTACCAATAACGCTTACATCATTCTCAGGAAATTGTAACAACAATGGTATTCAACTTTCATGGACAACGACAACAGAAACAAACGTAAATCATTTTGAGATTTACCGCACACGTGACGGTCAAGCATGGGAAAAAGTGGCAGAAGTACACGCAGTAGGAAATTCATCAATAACAAACACATATCGTGCAACAGATGCAAACGGTATAGAAACGATGTATTACAAATTGCGTTCTGTCGATAACGATGGGTGATTTGAAGATTTCAACCCAATTGCTGTAAAATGTGATGTAAAAGATCAAGCTTGGAGTTTATATCCAGTTCCTGCAACAACACAAGCAACAATCACAATCGAAACAGACCAAGCAATCAGCGATAACATCGTAATCATGGATATGAACGGACGTGCAGTACAAACGCAAGCCGTAAACCTTGAAATCGGGGTAAATTACATCATGCTAGATGTACAACATTTCGCTAAAGGAACGTACATAGTAAAAATGAATAATTCAACAGAATATACCCCGTTGAAATTGATGAAAATAGATTGACATTAGGACACAGTATGATATTAGGACATTAAGACGGTTTTCGGTAAAGCTGGGAATTTCAAACTTTCCTCGAAACCGTCGTAATATCATAAAGTCGTAATATCGTAATGTCGCCTAAAAAGAGTATAATTTTAATCGAAAAAGTAAATTTTCTATACTGAAAAGTATATGAAACTATCGAAAAAGTATATAAAACCATCGTTTTTCGTCAAATATCGTCTAAAAAGTTTAGTTTTTGTCGGATTTCGAGCAAGGTGGATTTTTCTAAAATAACCGTTTCGATTTGTTCAATTGACGGTGTAATGTTTGATAAATTTTGCCCGAGTGGTGTGTAGGCAACGCTGTATCCTGAATAGGTTAATCCGTTTTCGTCCGTTCCGACACGATTTACACCAACTAAAAAACATTGGTTTTCGATAGCACGTGCGATGAGCAAACTTTTCCAATGCAACGAACGGCGTTCTGGCCAATTGGCAACATTGAGCAAAACATCGTATTTCGCCTCGGTTGGATTAAGCATCTTGTTACGTAAAATTTCGGGGAAACGCAAGTCGTAGCAAATCGAAAGCAGGAATTTAAAGCCTTTATACAAAACGATTTTCTCGGCTGTTCCTGCGGTGTAATGTTCATCTTCTTTGGCTAAGGTAAAAAGTTTTCGTTTGTCGTAAATAACGATTTCGCCATTGGGATAAACAAAAACGCCTCGGTTAAAAAACAAGCCGTTTTCACGACAAATAAACGAAGTATAAATAGCGGTTTGGTGTGTTATTGCTTTGTCTTTTAGCCAACGTAAAGCGGAGCTTTCGTTGTATTCTTCTGCCAAAGGTTTGACATTCATCGTGAAACCTGTGTGAAACATTTCGGGCAACAACACCAAATCCGTTTCGTCGATTTGTGTAAAATGAGCATCAAAATGGGCAAAATTCGCGCGTTTGTCTTCCCAAAATTGAGAAGATTGAACCAAAGTTACACGCAAGGTTTCCATACGAGAAAAATTTAAGATTTCGCTTGTTGTGAGCGTTTGTACTCGATTTTAGACGAAAAAATCATCGCGATATTTTCAGCTCTTTTTATCGCTTTATTCGCTATTTCGCCCTCAAAAAGTTCATTAACTGTTGCTCGCCACAGTTCCAACCAGCGGTCAAAATGTGTTTGATTAATCGGAAAATCTTTGTGTGGCTCAAAGGAATTGCCCATATACGTTATTTCGTCCAACAGCAAGGTTTGCCAAAAACGGTACATTTTTTCGAGATGCGGTGGCCAATCTTTAATGACTTCAAAGAAAATTCCGCCAACCAAATTATCCTGTTGAATTTTTCCGTAAAATGTATCGACAAGCAATTTGATGTCGTCCATGGAGCTAATATCTTTTTTCATGATTTTAATGTTTTATAATTCTAATTCCGTATCGTCTTCTTCAAATTCTTCTTTGGTGTCTTCTTCGACACGTGTAATGCTTTTTACGCCCTCGATTAATTGGAATTTTTCCACTAATTGTTCCAAATGTTCACGGTCGTAAACCAGCACTTCGATTTCGCCCTCAAACAAACCGTCTTTCGCACGGAAATAAATCGACTGCATATCGACATTTAGTTGGTTAGAAATGATTTCGGTAATACGGTTTACAATTCCAACGTCATCAATTCCAACTAATTGCAATTTAACGATATGTGCTTTTAACGTCTTCGTTTTCCACTTTGATTTGACACAACGATACGCATGACGTGACATCAAATCGGTCAATGTTTTACAATTCGAGCGGTGTATTTTAATACCTTCAGATTTGGTAATAAAGCCCAAAATTTCATCACCTGGAATAGGACGACAACACTTAGCGAGCTTGTATTCAATGTTTTTAAAATCCTCGCCAACGACCAAAACATCTTCTTTTTTGTTGATTTTTGGATAAATATCCAACTCGTGTCGGTCTTTTGGTGATGTTGATTTGAGCGCATAATACAAGATGCCGTTATTTTCTTGTATGTCCCGAATTTTGTTAAGATCAATTTTACTTTTTGCCGCCAAAACATACAATTCCGTCACGTTGGACATTCCAAAAAATGTTTTGATAACATCTATATTTTCTTTGGTCGCACGAATGTTGAGTTGCTTTAATTTGCGTTCAACAACTTCTTTTCCGTCCAAGGCAATACGGCGTTTTTCGTCATTTAAAAACTCACGAATTTTATGTTTTGCACGTGCCGATGCCACCATTTTTATCCATTCTTCGGTTGGTTTTTGTTTGGAAGATGTAATAACTTCCACTTGGTCGCCGTTGTGCAATTCGTAGCTTAACGGCATCAATTTCATGTTCACTTTTGCACCAATACACGTGTTTCCAATGTGTGTATGAATGTCGTATGCAAAGTCGAGAATGGTTGCTCCAATCGGCAAAACACGCAAATCTCCTTTAGGAGTAAAAACGTAAATTTCGTCCGAAAACAAGTTCATTTTAAACTCGTTGACAAATTCCGTTGCACTCAAATCTTGATTTTCGATTAAATCTCTGACTTCGGCAATCCAACGGTCTAACTTGCTAACCGAACTGTCGCTTTCTTTGTATTTATAGTGCGCCGCCAACCCTTTTTCGGCAATTTCGTCCATGCGGCTTGTTCGAATTTGCACTTCCACCCATTTTCCTTGTGGCGACATAACCGTTGTGTGCAACGATTCGTAGCCGTTTGCTCGTGGCGTAGAAATCCAGTCACGCAGTCTGTCGGGACTTGGTTGGTAAAAATCTGTGACCATGGAATAAATCCGCCAACAATCTGATTTTTCACGTTCAGGCTCGCTATCCACGATAATCCGAATGGCGAATAAATCGTAAACCTCCTCAAACGGAATGTTTTTAGTCTGCATTTTTTTCCAAATCGAAGCTATCGACTTAGTGCGAACTTTAATGTCGTATTTGTAACCCTCGCTGTCTAAAGCATTTTTAATCGGGTTGGTAAATCTGCGGATAAAACGGGTGCGGACATCTTTGGAAGATTTCAATTTGCCCTCCAACATCGAATACGTATCGGGGTCGGTATATTTAAACGACAAATCGTCCAATTCGCTTTTAATCGAATACAAGCCCAAACGGTGAGCCAGCGGAGCGTATAAAAAACGTGTTTCCGATGCGATTTTCAACTGTTTGTCAGGGCGCATTCCGTCTAAAGTACGCATATTGTGTAAACGGTCGGCTAACTTAATCAAAACCACCCGAATATCGTCCGAAATGGTTAAAATCATCTTACGGAAATTCTCGGCTTGCAACGATGCGTTTTCGTCAAAAACTTCGGGAATTTTCGTCAATCCGTCAATGATTTTACGCACCTCTTTGCCAAACAAATCTTCGATGTCGTCCAAAGTAATGTGCGTGTCTTCAACGGTGTCGTGTAGTAACGCACAAATTACGCTTGTCGTTCCCAAGCCAATTTCTTTAGCACAAATTTTCGCCACACTTATCGGGTGGAAAATATACGCTTCGCCACTTTTTCGGCGCATATCTTTGTGTGCCTCCAACGCCACGTCAAACGCCTTGCGAATACGCCTTGTTTTTTCGGGCGTTAAATTTCTTACCGAACGCAACAAACTCTTAAACGAAGACAGAATTTCTGCACGTTCTTTCTCTAAATCAATTGTTTGTAAATCAGTCATTTTCGCAGTGTTTTTAAGTTTAATCAACCAAGTGGATTAACAAATTGTCGGCTGTTTTTTCGACTTTTAGCAAGTTGTTTTTTGTCAGATGTTTGATGCTTGTGTCCCACACTTTATTGCTGTATGCCATTTGTTCTTTCAAGCGTCCTAATTCCATGGTTTTATGTTGGTTCATCACGTCCAAAATGTCTTTTTCGTTTTCGGACAATTCAACGGTAATCAATTTTTCAGGGCGCATTTGTGGGAAAAACAACACTTCTTGGATAGACGGATTGTTGGTCAAATACATAATTAATCTGTCCATTCCAACACCTAAACCGCCTGTTGGTGGCATTCCGTATTCCATGGCACGCAAGAAATCTTGATCGATAAACATCGCTTCGTCATCGCCTTTTTCGGATAATTTTAATTGGTCTTCAAAACGCTCACGTTGGTCAATAGGGTCGTTTAGCTCCGAATAACAGTTGGCAATTTCTTTTCCGCAAACCATTAATTCAAAACGCTCCGTTAGATTTGCATTTTCACGGTGTTGTTTTGTCAATGGCGACATTTCTTTCGGATAGTCGATGATAAACGTCGGTTGAATGTATCTGCCTTCGCATTTTTCGCCGAAAATTTCATCTATCAACTTGCCGACACCCATGGTTTCGTCTACGGCAATGCCCATTCCTTTCGCTGCCTCTCGCAATTCGTCTTCCGATTTTCCGTTGATGTCAAAACCTGTAAATTCCAAGATAGAATCACGCATCGAAATACGTTTAAACGGTGCTTTAAAATCAATTTCGTGTTCGCCAAATGTTGCTTTTGTCGTTCCGTTGACAGCCAAAGCGCAATGTTCCAATAACTGTTCCGTGAAATCCATCATCCAATAATAATCTTTATAGGCGATGTAAATTTCCATAACGGTAAATTCAGGATTGTGCGTTCTGTCCATTCCTTCGTTGCGGAAATTCTTGGCAAACTCATACACACCGTCAAAACCACCGACAATAAGGCGTTTTAAATACAATTCATTAGCGATACGCAAATAAAGTGGCATATCTAAAGAGTTGTGATGTGTGATAAACGGACGTGCGGCTGCTCCACCTGGAATTGGCTGTAAAACAGGTGTTTCCACTTCCATATAACCACGGTCATTGAAGAATGAACGCATGGCAGTAAATAATTTTGTGCGTTTGATAAACGTTTCTTTTACCTGCGGATTTACCACTAAATCAACATAGCGTTGACGGTAGCGCAATTCGGGGTCTTTGAATGCATCGTAAACTTTTCCGTCTTCGTCTGTTTTGGAAATCGGGAGTGGTTTTAACGATTTGGAAAGCAAGGTTAATTCTTGCACGTGAACGGAAATTTCGCCTACTTGTGTTTTGAACAAATAGCCTTTCACGCCAATAAAATCGCCGAGGTCTAAGAGTTTTTTGAAAACTTCGTTATATAAATCTTTGTTCTCATCGGGACAAATTTCATCACGGTTGATATAAATTTGAATACGCCCTGCACTGTCTTGCAATTCGGCAAAAGAGGCTTTCCCCATGATGCGTTGGCTCATCATGCGCCCTGCCAAACACACCTGCTTTCGGTCTTGGAAATCCGCTTTTAAATCCGTTGACAAATCTGTTACGGGATAAAGTGCCGCAGGATAAGGCTCTACGCCCAAATCTCTTAATTTTTTTAGATTTTCTCTACGTTGAATTTCTTGTTCTGACAGTTCTAGTATCATGATTTTTTATTGTTTTAAACTTTTTTGAAAAAACAAAGATACGTTTTTAGCGGGAAAGAAACGGAATGTAAGCAATAAATAATCAGAGGATTTGTCTTTTGTCTAAAATACGTACTTTTGACAAAAAAATCAACACCATGAAAAAAGCACTTTACATCGTTAGTTTTTTTTGTACTCGTTTCCTGCACACCCAAAGACAAGCAGTTTTGTGAATGTATGAATGTCAGCAAAGCGTTTAACGAGTTGGCTCAAAAAGTGAATTTGAGAGAAAAAGAACTCCAAAATATCGCTTTTTCTTTAGAACGTCAAAAGAAAATTAATGAAATCTATTTGTTAGCAATCATCATTATCAGTTTGTGTGGACTTATTGTTTTGGGGTATTTTGTTCATAAGCGAAGACAACAACATATTCTAATTGCCAAACTCAAAGTGGAAAATCAATTAAAAAAGGCGCAAAACGAAGTGAATATGTTTATTTTGAAAATAAACGAACAAGCTAAAATCACGGAAGCGTTAAATGAAGAATTAAACACGCTGAAAGATTCAGAATCCGAGGAGCGAAAGACATTAGAAAAAACCAAAATTCTAACCGATGAAAATTGGGTGGATTTTCAAGCTCATTTTTCGACAATTTACCCGTCGTTTGTCACAGCTATCAAGTCAAATTATCCCTCGATTACAAATGCCGAAATACGTTATTTGATGCTTTGTAAATTGCAATTATCTCACAAAGAAATGTCGCAAGCTCTTGGTGTTTCGACAGACACCATTCGTGTGACATGGAATCGTGTACGCAAAAAATTAGGCGGAACATTGGAGGATACACCGCTTAGTTTGATTGAAAAAATTAGTTGATTTAACCGTATTTTCAACCGCAAAAAACGCAATGTTTTCGCAAAGAATGGAGAGTTGAAAGGTGAAACGTGAACTTCCCCCTTCGGAGGGAGTGCAGGGCGGTATAAATATATCTATTTGATAATAAGTGATATAGGTCAAATAAACTAAGTCCTCCCCCTTAATTTAGTTAGTCCTCCCCCTTAGTCCCCCTCCGAAGGGGGAAACTGGATTCGTCTTAACTCTGTACTCTTAACTTGTTATTTATATTAAATCTAAATTACACCATTATAATTGCACTATTCATAACAAAGTTTAATTTTGTGCGTCCAATCATAGTATTTAAAAGAAAAAGTTATAATAGCGTGGTTCAAAAAATAAAAGATTATTTAGCGTTTACAAAGTTTAGACTTTCGTTTACGGTCATTTTATCCGCTGTTTTGGGCTATTTCTTTGTGGCTGAAAGCGATTGGTCGGGACGTGCTTTGTTTCTTATTTCAGCAGGTGGAACATTGTTGACGTGTGCTTCGATTGGCTCAAATCAAATTTGGGAGCGCAAGCATGACAAACAAATGAACCGCACCAAAGATCGTCCGTTACCTGCAGGTAGAATGTCTTTGACAGAGGCGTACATTGCGGTTGCTATTTTTTTGATAGGCGGTTTATACCTTTTATATTTACTAAATAACAAAACATTTTTATTGGGTATTTTGGCGTACGTATCGTATGTTTTCATGTACACACCGATAAAAAGAATTTCGCCTTGGGCAGTTTTTATGGGCGCAATCCCTGGTGCATTACCTCCATTAATGGGTGCAGTTGCTTACACCGATGATTTTACGTTTGAAACAGGAATTTTATTTTTCATTCAGTTTGTGTGGCAATTTCCGCATTTTTGGGCAATCGCTTGGGTGGCATTTGAAGACTACGGACGTGGTGGATTTAGCTTGTTGCCTTTACGCAGTAACAAATCCAAAGGGTCGGCATTTTTAATTGTGCTTTATTCGGCATTCTTAATTCCGTTTACACTTATTCCTTGGCTTGTTGGCATGACAGGAATGTGGTCGCTCGTTGTTGGCGGCGCAACATCCATCTTATTTTTCTTGTCGGCATATAAACTTTATTTGACTTTGAGTGATAAAGACGCAAAAATTTGTATGTTTGCATCGTTTTTTTATTTGCCAATAGTGCAATTAGTATTAGTTTTAGATAAAATCGCATAGATATGAGGCCAAATTATGATGCAGATATTCCCTTTGAAGTAAGAGAAAAAATGAAGCGAAATATGGTATATGTTGCCATATTCAGTATCATTATGGTTTTTGCAGGATTAACATCTGCGTACATTGTTTCTATGGGCGGTGCTTTTTGGGTTAAATTCCCATTTCCAAGTGCATTTTTCTTTAGTACAGCCGCAATTATTTTGAGTAGTATAACGTACGCAGTTGCTATAAAAGGAGCAAAAAAATTAGACCAGAAAAAAACACAACTTTTCATGGTATTGACGTTGGTCTTAGGGCTGACATTCTGTTTTTTCCAATTTAAAGGCTACAAACAATTAGAAAAACAAGGTGCTTTTTTGGTTAGCCCCGTAACGGTTGTTGACGGTAGATACGGCGATTATTTTGAAGTTAAACAAGGAGGACATTTTGTAGAAATCGACGGAAATGATTATTTATTGCAAGGAAAAATCATGAGCGATGCGCAAATGAAAAACTTGCAAGCGTATTTCAAGAATTTTGAGCAAATCAAATCCAATGAAAACCCAACATTTTCTAATTTAAGCACTGATTTCGTTTTGTATTTCAAAAATGAACCCTTGCAATTAATTGACGGTAAATTTATCCGCCCGAACGGAAATGAATTACAACCTATTGATTATTACCGTCTAAAAATGTTAAGCACAAATGTACTTGCAGGACGAGGCGATTTTTTCCATAAAGGAAAATACGGAAAAGACTTTAAATTGTATTTTAAAGGTAAAGAATTACAATACAAAGACCGCACCTTATATTATCAAGGAAAGAAATTAAGTGTTCCACTTCAAAACAAATTAAGTGCCTCTCGTGATACTGCAACCTCTTATTTGTATGTTCTCACAGGATTACACTTGTTACATATTCTTGGAACATTGATTTATTTGATACGCATGGTATCTATCTCATTTTCAGGAAATTTAGACGAAAATAAATACTTAAAATTAAAATTTGGCGGAACTTTCTGGCATTTTTTAGATATTTTATGGGTGTATTTATTACTATTTTTAATTTTTATTCATTAAACTTGCAAAAAAAATAAAGTATGGCTGAGCTCGCTACAAGCAAAATCAACACTGCCGAAAATTGGAACGGAGGAGAATCACCGTTCAAAGTAGGCTACGGAAAACTCATGATGTGGTTGTTCCTTTTATCAGATGCCTTGACATTTGGTGCATTTTTAGTTTCCTTAGGTTTCATGCGTGAAAGTGCGCAAGAAGCATGGCCTATTGGAGAAGAAACGTTTAACGCCTTGCCGTTTTTAGGCACAGGTTTCCCGCTCGCTTATGTGGCGTTTATGACGTTCTTGTTAATCTTGTCGTCTGTAACAATGGTATTAGCTGTTGAGGCAGGACACAGAATGGACAGAAAAGGCGTTACAAAATGGTTGTTTGCAACCATTATCGGAGGTATGATATTCGTAGGCTCACAGGCTTGGGAATGGGCGCATTTTATCCACGGTTCACACTTTGGTAGAGTAGAATTAGCGGACGGTTCGTTGGCAAATGTAACTTCTGGACCAAACGGAAAATTAGTTTTCGGTGAAATCCACAGTTTTGACGTTACCAAAGCAGGAAGTAAATACACCGTTGGTCAAAAGTTGACGGAGAAAGATTTGGACATCGACCATACGTGGCAACACGCTGTTGTTGGTGGTCACATTCATGGCAACACGATCCATTTAGCGGACGGTTCGGAAGCAACTATCAACAAAGAGAAAGACCAAAACGTAAGACTTATCGTTAAAAAAGAAGGTGGAAAATATGCACGTCATCAAGTAATTGACGGTGAAGAGGCTGTTAATCTTTATTACGGAGCATTCAATGACGGGTCAAGAGGTAAAGTAACGTACGGCGCAAACATGAAAGAAAACGAGTACGGACCAAAAGTTTACGCTAACTTGTTCTTCTTCATTACAGGTTTCCACGGTTTCCACGTTTCTATCGGTATCATTATCAATATCATTGTTTTCATCAATGTATTATTAGGAACGTATGAGCGTAGAAGACACTACGAAATGGTTGAAAAATCAGGATTGTATTGGCACTTTGTCGATTTAGTATGGGTGTTTGTATTTACATTCTTCTATTTAATCTGATAAACGAATTATTAATTTTTAAAAATCTTTAGACATGGAAAGAGATGATATTTATGAATATGCGATAGACCAACACCACAGCGAAGAGCATGGAAAAGCGGTACGCAAGAAAATTTACTTTGTAACGTTACTTTTATCAGTAATCACGCTTGTTGAAGTTTTAATGGGTATGTACATTAAAAACAATGACTCAACAATGTGGCACGTAACAAAAATTATCTTCATTGCATTAACTGTTGTAAAAGCAGGTTATATCGTTATGGTATTTATGCACATGAACGATGAACACAAACATTTGAGAGATTTAATTTTGATTTCGTATTATGCACTTATCCTTGACTTAACAATCTTAGTTTTACACGAAGGTTGGGCAGTAGGTACAGCATTAAAAACGTACGGAGCATACTAATTTCTTAGACATAAGATTGAATGATAAAAGACATAAGACGTTTGGTCTTGTGTCTTTTTTTGTAATCTGTACTCTTAACTCTACACTCTTAACTTTAAAAGTCTTAACATCATAAAGTCAAAAAATATGGCAAAAGAAGCAAGTCGGGTAAAAAAACTTTTAATGGCATCGTTAGTTTTTGTGCCTGCATTAGTGCTATTACTCACCTCAACAATGAAGTGTGAACATAAGTTTCAAGAACTTGATTATTACGGTGAAATTCCGAAATACACGGCAATAACCGCGGACGGTTCGGAAATTTCCAACGAAACGTTTAAAAACAAAACGGTAATTTATTCGGTTTTGAATGAAACGTGTCCGAAAGATTGCGCTATCAGCCTTTGGGATTTTAACCAACAGATTTTTCGCTTTATCAAAGAAAATCCCAACAAGTTAAAAGACGTTGTCATTGTGTCTTTTGTGGTGGATAAAGACGGAAACCCTGTTAAAGATTTAAGCACGATGAAACAAATTTTGGAATTTAATGTGTTGGAATACGACCCGAAAATTTGGATTTTGGCAACAGGAAATGCCCAAGAACTTTATAACATCGAACACAACAAACAAAATCTTTCAAAAATTGAGGGCGACGAATATTTTGGTGGAAAAGCCTATTATTCGTTATTGTTGTTAGGCGACAAAGAAAATCAGTTGCGTATGGCGTTCAAAGGCGATTCGGAATCCATGGTGCGTAAATTCCACCAACATTTGTCTTTGCTGTTAAAAGAATACGACAATAAAAAAGCAAAAGCTAAGAAATAACGATGCTAAAGCATTTAACCCGTTTTGATATATTTGCACTCCTTTTATTTGGGGTGCTTTGGACGTATTTGACAGGTCGGGTTTTTTTGGTTGAACCGATACACGATGAATTAGCGACCTTGTTTCACTACATCGACTACAACACGATTGTCGGTCGAAATATGATTACGGACACGATTTTAGATGCCAACAATCATTTGCTGAATAGCTTTCTGGGTAAAATTTGTTATTCACTATTCGGCGACCACATTTGGGCGATTCGCTTGCCAAATTTACTGTCGTTTATCCTCTTTTTTTATGCCATTTACAAGATTGCTTTATTGCTACGAAACGACCTGCTAAAATATACGTTTGTCGTTGGTTCAACGTGTATTCCGTACGTGTTGGATTATTTCGCTTATTGCCGTGGTTACGGAATGTCCATGGCGTTTTTGATGATGGGCGTGTATTGGTTTATCCAATTGGCAAAAAACTATTCGCACCGCTACATGATTTTCATGGCAATCCTTTTAATATTAGGGATTTATGCGAATTTAAACTTAGTAATTACGGCGATGATGATGTTTACATTTATCGGAATAAAATTGTTGATTAGTGCCTTTCAAGATAAAAATTTCAAGTCGTTTGTCGTATTTTGTATGATTTCGCTTGTCACAGCAGGATTACTTCTTTTTGCCGTTTATTTTTCATTCTTACTGAAAATTTCGGGAGCATTGTATTATGGCAACAAAGACGGCCTTTGGCTGACGACAGGCGCAACCTTGTCTGAAAGTATTTTGTTTTCAAAATCACTGATTATTAAATATACATTAATTGTTTTAATAGTCTTGATTGTGGCGCACACCATTTATTTTTGGGTTTCTAAAAAATCGCTTGCGTTTTTTCAAAATCCTGCGACACTTTTCACAGGTTTATTGCTTGGAAATTTAATTGCTATCGAACTGATGCGTTGGCTTATGGACGTGAATTATCCCGAAGACCGTGTTGGAATGCACTTGATATTCTTCTTTGTCGGAACACTCATTTTTATTCTTGACGAATACGCTTTACTGACGAGTTTGAGCCTTGTATTTTTGATTTTCCCGATTGTTGGGTGGAAACATTTTAACTTTGTTTCGTCGATTTTTTCGCCTAACGACCGCATCGAAAAACAAGATTTTGATGCGTATTTACAACAAATAAAACCCGATAAATCTGCCAACATTTACCACACGCAACGTTTGGCGTATGCATATCACGTACGAGAGAATAACCCAACAAATTTTATCGTTCCTGGTATTTTTAACCGTAATTTAAACTATGATGAGGAAATCGTGTCGTCACTTAGCGATTCTGTAATTAAGGAAAAATCCAAAGGCTACAAATTAATACGCCAAAACAATCGAACGTGGTTTGAACTTTTGCAACGTAAAAAACAATACACATGGAAAACTGTTGCTGAAAATGCTACACAGCAAACACTAAGTTTGTCCGACAAGTTCTATAATATCATCGACTCCGCTTGGGTTAATTACAAAGACAAACGTGTTAAATACGTACTCGAATACACCGTAAACACACCCGATTTACGCAGAGAAACATTGATATTAGTTGTCGATAAAACCACAAAAAACGCGGAGAGTAACTACGAAAGTTTTAAATTAAATTGGGCGGCAGGAAAGCATAAAAC
Source organism: Crocinitomicaceae bacterium (assembly GCA_035445045.1). Taxonomy (GTDB): domain Bacteria; phylum Bacteroidota; class Bacteroidia; order Flavobacteriales_D; family Crocinitomicaceae; genus 40-80. Next base: position 22,495 of record DAOMPZ010000006.1, read on the forward strand.
CTACACATTTCATAAAGTTATCGAGTTTAATCCAAGCGAAATAGAAGATTTGCGTGTGTATTTGTACAACCCGAATGAATTGAATTATACGATTTTAAAACGAGTGGTGGTTTTGAAGATAAATTAAGCACTATGCTGTGTGTGAGTATCGTTTTTCAATATCTCTCCTTAAAACCCCTCTATCTTCAACAACTTCGCTGTTTTTACGACTTCATTATTAACCGAAATACGGCAAATATACGTACCCGATGCCCATGCAGAAGAATTAACATTAATGACATCATTACCTACATAAACAGCAGAAAACAATAACTTGCCTGTAAGGTCATATACGTTTAGCTGAATGTTATCTTTAGCTTGTACGTTGGGCCGTTGAATGGTAAAGTTTACCGATGACGGATTGGGAAATATCGTTATATCTTCAAAAGTAGGCGATAAACAACTTTGATAATCCCAAACAGTATTGCCATTGCAGTCGGTTTTGATAATGGTTGAGTTCCAATATAATTCATTGTTAATCTTGTAAAAACCTGTTCCCGACAAGATATATCCATTGTCAGAAGTGTGTTTGCCGACATCGAACAATTCGCCAGGGTCTATCCACGAGGAATCTTCTACGACTATTGAACCTGCTTTTTTAAAATAATATTTGTCCCATTCGATTTCCAAATCAGTATTTAGCTTGATAACCGACAAGCGTGATGAATCTTCCGATGCTCGACAATTTGAAATAAAAATATCATCTTTTTGATTGGCAGAAATACAAGTAGGTCCGTCAAACATATTTGGGTTATAAAAACGCTTATAATTCAATTCATTGCCGTGTTCATCATATTCTATTAAGATAATATCTTCTGGAAAATCTATTTTTGGAATAATAAGTTCCGTAAAAAAAACTAATACATGATTTTCCTTATAAGGTGTTACTGCCTCAAAAGACAACATATCGCTTGTTGACGGTGACGGTGTTCGGGAGTCAATCGCCTTGCGCCAAATTTCATCACCGTTTGGAGTAACTTTGATAATTGTTTTATAGGCGAATTCTATGTCAAAGTTTTCAGAAGTCAGTGTCAGTATAAAATTTCCGTCTTTCCCTTGTTTCATACCTATAAACCGTTCATAATAGTTCGTGGAGGTACTGTCGTAACTAAAAAATTTATTCCACAAGATATTGCCTTCAAAATCTAATTGAATTAATAGCCCCTCGGTTTTATTGTTATGAAAGCCTGAACTTGCGACTAAAATACCATTGTTATTAACAAGCATTTCTGTTATAATATTATCCATCGCCCAAACAGTTTCCGAGCCAAAAGTTTTCACATAGTTAATCGTTCCTTGCGTATCAATTTTAATTAAAAGGCAGACCTCCTTACCGTTTTCACTTGTATTACCACCAATGTAAAAATAACCCTTATGATACGTTACTGCCCGATATTGTTCATAGTTGGATGAAAAAGGAGGAACAATTTTTTCCCATAGAATAGTTCCGTTGTGGTCTAAAAATATAAGATACCCTCTACTCACATTGCTTGCGCCTTGTTGGCTAAAACCTACCAATAAATACCCTGTTTCACACTCAACGACATTAAAAATCTCACTGTTGTAAGGAACATTGTGTTTTAAGTGAAAAGCCCCCTGTGAAAACACAGGGAGGCTTAACACGATGAAAAACAATATGGTAAGCAATATTTTCATTATATACATAAGGTATCTAATGACAATTAACGTTTGAAATCCCAAAAGGTTTGTGAAAGGGGTAAATTTCCTCTACATTCCCTCAATCTTCAACAACTTCGCTGTTTTTACGATTTCATTATTAACCGAAATACGGCAAATATATGTGCCTGATGCCCAAGCAGAAGAATTAATATTAATGACATCGTTACCAACATAAACATCAGAAAGCAACAGCTTGCCTGTAAGGTCATACACACTTAGCTGAATGTTATCTTTGGTTTGTACGTTTGGTAATTGAATGGTAAAGTTTACCGATGACGGATTGGGAAATATCGTTATATCTTCAAAAGTAGGCGATAAACAACTTTGATAATCCCAAACAGTATTGCCATTGCAGTCGGTTTTGATAATGGTTGAGTTAAAATAAAAATCATTGGAAATCATATACAAATTATCGCCTGACATCATAATCCCATTATCTTTGGTGAGCAAGCCACACTTGAAAGACTCGCTTTTAATATTAAAAGATGTATCTACTATTGGGGCATTAGGAGTAAAGTAAAACCTTTCCCAAATTTTTTCTTTGTCTGCATTAAACTTAATAACACTTAATTGATTTGAATCTTTATCTTGACGGTATCTACTCCCCAATAAGAATAATTCGTCATTTTGATTTGAATACATACTTGGCACCCCAAACTCATATAAATTATAAAACCGCTTATAATTTACTTCATTTCCATATTCATCATATTCAATAAAGGCAAAATCCCCTTGTGTAGATAAGGAATCTCCTGCAATTTTGTCAGTACCGAAATAAGCCAACGCATGATTTTCTTTGTAAGGTGTTACTGCCATGAAATATACGTTATCGGAAGTTATGTTAGTATGAGATGTTGTATCAAATGTCTTTCGCCAAATTTCTTCTCCATTTGGATTTACTTTAATAATAGAAAAATATTGAAAATCAATTATATTGGCATTAGAGGCTAATTTTAAAATAAAATTTCCGTCTTTTCCTTGCTGAATATCCTCAAAATATTCCCAAAACTTAGTGGACGATGGGTCGTAGCTAAAAAATTTATTCCATAAAACATTTCCTTCAAAATCTAATTGAATTAATTGCCCTTCGGTTTTATTGTTGTTAAAACCCGAACTTGCCAATAAAATCCCCTGCTTACTCAGTAACATTTTGCGAGTGATATTGTCATCAGCTAAAACACCTGCATTGCCAAAAGGTCTTTCAAAAATGACATTCCCATTTAGATCAATTTTGGTAAGTACACTGTACTTTTTTCCGTCAATTAGTGCAGTTCCACCAATGTAGAAGTGGTTGTCTGAACATACAGCTGTAACATACTGCCTGTAATTATCGGGGAAATAGTCTGGTGATGTTTTCTCCCAAACAATATTGCCGTCATGATTTAAAAACAACAGATAACCATAACAAAGCATACCATCCCCCTCACTTGTACCTACTAATAAATACCCATTTTCACACTCAACAATATCATAAACAATATTGTCGTACATCACGTTATTTTTAAATTGAAAAGCCCCCTGTGCGAACACAGGGAGGCTTAACGTGGTGAAAAACAATATGGTAAATAAGTAGTATTTCATTTAGCGTACTAACTTGGTGGAAAAATAATTTCCTTTGGTATCATAAACTTTCAGCAAATAAATACCTGCATCAAAAGGAGTTAAATCAATTTTTAGCGATACTTCGGTTCTCATACTTGTTTCAAGTAGCAATTTGCCCGACAAATCATAAACAATTACTTGTTTTAATTCTTCATTTTGAGGGGTATAAACGACATAAGTACCGTCGCCATTGTTGCGTATAACGGTTGGGAGTGTGGGTGTATTTTCCTGTACGCCCAACGTTTCGGCTATTTTTAAGGATTTAAAACAGTTTACCCGACCGTAAAACATTTCGTTATTATAGCCCCATGATTCGTAGTAATAACAAGTGTCACCTGAAATAGCCTTGGTACAACTTGGCGAATTATGGGGTTTATCTGCTCCATTGCGAATAATTTCTCGTACTTGTTGATAGGTTAAATCGGGTCTTTTTTCTAAAATCATAGCGGCAATGGAAGACACAACAGGTGTTGCCAACGAAGCCCCTCGTGCAACTATATAGCCATTACTTGTGCTATGAACTAAATCTGTTGTTCGAATAAACATACCTGGTGCTACAACGTCAAATAAATATTCATACTTTCCATACACTGAACCGCTTTCTGAAGAAGTAATTCCCCATGAACCACCACTCATTTGATGTGTTTTGGGGCTTGCTCTGTAATCGTCTGGGTTTGTCCAACCGACACCTATTGTTGAAGGTTGATTAGCTGGAAAGGGAATGGTACAACCTGTTGTGGATGCTACACCAACCTGACAATTTCCATTACCTGTTCCTGCAACAACGACTATTCCTCGTTTAATATTTGGATTACTTGGGTCTGGGCGACCTTTAGTTACTGCTTCGTATATGTCATCGCTAAGTGTTCCTGCTGATGAAACAGTAAAACTCATATTAAGAACATCACATTTATCATTTATGGCTCTCAATATGGCTTTGTGAATTACATCTCTGTTTGCTGTTTTGCTTGCATCATCACCTCCTTGTAATGGTATTCCACACAAATAAGGGATAATCGTAGCGTTGTATGCGCCACCCACTGAAAAACCACTCGTTGAAGTGCGGTTATTCGGTTGTGCAGCGATTACGCCTGTAACATTCATTATGTGCGACGACTTTTCATTTTCGTCAAACAATTTATCATTATTTATATTTGTATTGGGATAAGTTCCTGCATTATAAGCATACGGTATATTGGCATCTACAAAATCGGGGTGCGAAAATTGAAATCCTCCGTGGTCAATAACTCCTATTTTTATTCCTTGTCCTGTTACGCCCTCGCCCCAACATTCGCAAATGTGTGAATCTGCTCCTGCCATTCCCGATTTTCCATTCCAAATAACACCGCCGTCGTTATTTAGATACCATGCACCGTTCGTGTTTTGATAAAAACTACCAAGCATTTCATTCGTAGGCTCACAGGATAAAAATTTAACCGTATAGGTGTCTGGGTCGGCATATTTGACAAGTGCTGTTTCTTCTTCGTTAAGAAATTTCGCCAAACCAACAGAAGTACGGTATTTGTCTTTGAGTGATGCTTGCATTTTAAACGTATATGCCCAACTTACGTCTTCGGGTAAGTCTAATTCTTTAGGGTTAAAAACCACTTCCAAAGCATATCTTTCTGCAAATTCACTAATTAAACTATCTGATAAATTAGGGTCATTAAACGAAATCATTAAAAGGTCGTTTGTCTGAAAAAATTCCTTAGCTGTGTAATTATTCGTTGTCTTGCTTAAAGCAGGAGCTAATAACTTGAACGTACTAAGCGAAGCGATGTCGTTTACACAATTCAAGCGGTTCATCTGTGGCGAAGACGGTTTAAAATGAATTTCGTTAAACTGCGTGTATGCGTTTTGGTAATACACAATCGTATCTACGCAAGGTGGTAACGTTCCTGTATATTTGCTGTTGTCCGTCAGGGCAAAACAAAAAACGTCCTTCTGAACGTAATACCATTCAGGAAGACCATTTTCATCATACAGGTAAACACTGTCCACAACATTCAATTGACCTTTAACAAAGTTAATGAATAAAAAGACAGTAAAAGATAAAGTCATGATAATTTTTTTCATAATTTCTAAATTTTTATTGTTTATGTGGTCAAAATTACCGCTGTACCTCATTATCTTCACTTGCAAAAAACGCCTATTTTATTCCTTTTTTGCATATTTTATGTGAAAATATGCTCACAATCCAAAAAAAGGTTAATTTTGAACGTTAGACAAAATTTTTATCAAAATGAATTTGGGTTTGAAAATCAAGAAACTGCGTGAGTTGCGGAATTACACGCAAGAATATGTTGCTGACCGCATCGGTTTAGATCAAAGTGCGTATTCAAGATTGGAAAAAGGAGATACAAAAATTACATTTGACCGATTGACAAAAATCGCCGAAGTGTTAGAAGTCGAACCCGAAGATATTAACGCATTTGACGAAAAACAGATATTTAATATTACAACTCAAAACGGTCATAACGGCTACATCATCAACGTTATTTCTGAAAACGAACGCAAACTCTACGAAGACTAAATTTCAATATTAAAAGAAGAAATTTTGCATTTGAAAGGAATGTTAGATAAGATGTTAGGAAAGTAACACAATCAGTTTAGGCAATAAAAAAATCGGATAGAACAAAATTATATCCTATCCGATAGTTTAAAAATGAGTTCAATTACTTATTCTTCTCAATCAATTCTTTAGCCATACGCACATAATCATCATTACCTGCTTCGTCAGCTAATTTAATCGTTTGTTCAGCTGTTGCTTTTCCTGCACTGTTATTGCCAAGCGCATATTCAATTTTTGCTTTTAACAACATCATGTAATACGCTTTTGGGTTTTGAGCAACTGCTTTTCCTGCCCAATCACTTGCTTTTGACAAATCTTTACCGTTTTCAAAGTAATAACTTGCAGCTCTGAAATATTCAGGCGTTTTAGATTTGATATTTGCATCAATACTCTCCATAACACGTGTGTCAACGTCCGTTGTAAGTTTTACGGCAATTGATGTGTTTTCCCAAGCCAAAATTAAATTTGCCGAAGATGCTTGTACGTTATCCAATAAAATGGTAAACGACTCGATTTTAATTGGCATTTTCGCAGCTTTCACTTTAACACGCAACACTTCGTTTTTCTCCGAATATTCTTTTACGTTTCCGCCTAATTTCAAGTCAGAATACAACATTACTTCACACGAACCGTCGTTGTGAGGAATCGTATAAAGACCATACGTTCCTGCTTGTACGTCTTTTCCTTCTACTTTCACAGCATCTGTAAATGTGATTTTTGTCGTTGCGTTTGCACCTGTACGCCAAACTTTATCATAAGGAACAACATCACCAAATACAGTTCTACCTTTTGCCGCAGGACGAGAATACTCAATTGTTACTTCGCCTAAACCAAACTTCTGTGTCATCGTTTGCAACGGACTTGATGCAGGCATTTCAATCTTTTGAGCGTAAGCCGTTGCCGAAAATACACCTAAAGAAAACATTAAAATTGCATTGCGCAAGATTATCTTTTTCATTGTTAAAAATTTAAAATTCAGTCGAAAGATACTGTTTTTAATGAAATGAGAAGTGGTTTTCCATAGATTTAGTAAATTTTTCAACTTTCGTTCCCTATCTTTGCACGAATGAATTATAACTTCGGAAAGGAATATAAATTGTGTCGTAAAATTTTAATCGACGAAATTTTTGTGGCTAAAAAAGCTGTCAAAAAATATCCTTTTGTGTTAAATTACAAACTTACGGACGAAATTCTCGACAAACCTTTTCAAGTCGTCATCTCTGCTCCCAAGCGAATTTTTAAATCCGCCGTGCAACGCAATCGCATAAAAAGGGTGATGCGTGAGGTTTTTAGACATGAAAAACATATCTTAGAGGATTTTTTAATTCAGGAAAGAAAATATTTAACCTTATTTTTGGTTTATACTTCTTCGGAAGAATTTACACAAGAAGTTTTACGAGAAAAATTTAAAAAACTGATTAAGAACTTAATAGAAGAAATAAAATGAAGAATTTTTTAAGCAAAGGACTTTTAATTGGCGCATTTTTCTGCCAATTCACATTCTCAAACGCCCAATCAAGCGGCTTTGAGGTCATAAAAGGGATTGACTTAATGGAAGACGTTTTGATGCGCCTTGACCAATATTATGTGGACGACCCACATTTTGGCGATTTATCCAAAAAGTCGATTGATGCGATGTTGAAAGAACTCGACCCTTACACGGTTTATTACCACGAATCCAATATGGAAGATTATTTACTCTTGACGACAGGGCAATACGGAGGCATTGGTTCGGTAATTCGCAAATTGGACGACTATACGTATATCGTTGAGCCTTACGAAGGAAAACCTGCGTTTAATGCTGGTTTGCGAGCAGGCGACAAAATTTTGGAAATTGACGGACGTTCCATGAAAGACGAAAAAAGCGACAATGTTTCTTCCAAATTAAGAGGTCCAAAAGGTTCGGAAATCGAAGTTAAAGTCGAACGAAACGGAGAAATTAAAACTTTCAAATTTAAACGAGATGAAATTGACGTACCTGTTATCCCCTATTACGGAATGTTATCCGACAGAATTGGCTACATCAACCTCAATACGTTTATGAAACAAACCGTTACCGACGAGGTTGCCAAGGCGATTAAAGATTTGAAAACCAAAGGAATGACCGAACTTGTTATGGACTTACGTGGAAATGGCGGTGGATTTTTAAATCAAGCTGTTTCGTTAGTGAATTTATTTGTGGACAAAGGAACGCTTGTCGTGAGCACCAAAGGACGTTTGGAAAGTGAGGTTTTTAGCTATGTTACGCAAAGCGAACCGTTGGATAAAAATATTCCCGTAGCGATTTTAATTGACGAAAATTCAGCATCTGCGAGCGAGATTTTTGCAGGAACGATGCAAGATTTAGACAGAGCGGTTGTCATTGGGAAAACGTCTTTTGGAAAAGGTTTGGTACAGCGCACGTACGACTTGAAATACGGAGCAAAAATGAAACTGACCGTAGCGAAATATTACACAAATTCAGGTCGTTGCGTTCAGAAATTAGAATATTACGACAAAGAATTTGGCAAAAAAGCAAAAGAAATTCCCGATTCGTTGGTAAAAACATTTTACACCAAAAACAAACGTCCTGTCATTGACGGTCGAGGTATCGAACCCGATATAAAAATCGAGGAAAAAGAACTTTCCAATTTGACGTTTATGGTCATTGCGAAAAATTTGGTTTTCAATTACGCTAACCAGTATTATTACAAACACGCAACGATTGATGCTCCCGAAAAATTCCGTTTAACCGATGCGGATTACAACGACTTTAAATTAATGGTCATCAAAGATACGTTTGACTACAAAACAGAGTCCGAAGATATGTTGTTTGACTTAAAAAAGACAGCCGAAAAAGAAGGTTATTTTGAGGAAGTAAAAGCGTTGTACGAACAAATGTTACCACATTTAACGCCGTCTAAAGAACGTGATTTGGATAAGTTCAAAAGCGAAATCATCAAAATTTTGGAAGACGAAATTATTTCACGTTATTATTTCCAAAAAGGAAGAACAATCTATCAATTGAATGACAACGAAGACGTGAAAAAAGCCAAAGAAATTTTGTTGGATAAAACGCAATACAACAAGATTTTGGGGAGGTAAAAATTATTAAAGAAAACATTCATGCTTACAGTAGAATCCGACAAAAAACTTTTCTTATTAGATGCTTACGCACTGATTTACCGTGCTTTTTTTGCTTTTTCAAAAAATCCGAGAATGACTTCCAAAGGGCAAAACACATCGGCAGCTTTTGGTTTTACGACAGCGCTTTTGGAAATTTTAACGAAAGAAAAACCGACACATTTAGCCGTTGTTTTTGACGGTCCAGGTGGTTCGACAGACAGACAAGCCGATTTTTCGGACTACAAAGCCAATCGGGAAGAAATGCCCGAGGGAATTCGCACGATGATTGAACCAATCAAAAATATTATTCGTGCGATGAACATTCCTGTTATTCAGGTAGATGGCTACGAAGCAGACGACATCATCGGTACATTATCCAAACAGGCCGAGCGTGACGGATTTATAACCTACATGGTAACACCCGACAAAGATTTTGGGCAGTTGGTAACTGAAAAATCATTGATTTACCGTCCAAGTCGTGGTGGCGATTCGGCGACAATTTTGGGGATTAAAGAAGTTTGCGAAAAATTTGAAATCGAAAACACACTACAAGTCATTGATATTTTGGGACTTTGGGGCGATGCCTCCGATAACATTCCAGGGATTCCAGGGATTGGCGAAAAGCGAGCAAAAGAATTAATCAAAGAATATGGTTCACTCGAAAATGTTATCGCTAATGCGGATAATTTGAAAGGAAAAATGCGTGAAAATGTCATCAATTTTGCCGAACAAGGAATTTTATCTAAGAAATTAGCAACTATTATCATTGACGCACCCATTGAAATGGACGAAGAAGATTTCAAAATGTGCGAACCAAATATCGAGCGGATAAAAGAAATTTTTACAGAATTAGAATTTCGGAATTTAGCAAAACGCATTATCGGCGAAGAAATCGTTGTTTTAAAAACAGTTCCAACTGAAACGCAATTAGACTTATTTTCTTCGCAAAGTATGGTCGAAACACAAAATGCGATTGAAACGAGTTCTATCAAAACTATTGCTACCGAACGCCCAAGCTACCATTTAATAACACTTCCCGAAGAGCGTCAAGAGTTGATAAATTTATTGTTACAACAACCCGAAATCGCTTTTGATACCGAAACAAACAACATCGACTCGTTTGATGCCGAAATTGTCGGAATGTCTTTTGCCTATCGCAACAAAGAGGCGTTTTATGTGGCAATGCCCGAAGAAATGGACAAGGCGCAGGAAATTTTGGAGCAGTTCAAGCCTGTTTTTGAAAATACAAACTGCCTTATCATCGGACAAAATTTAAAATATGACTTGCAAGTTTTGGCAAATTACAACATCGCTATCAAAGCCAAAATGTTCGACACGATGATTGCGCATTATCTCATTCAGCCCGAAGCACGGCACGGAATGGACTTTTTGGCGGAATATTATTTGAATTACAAAACGGTTTCTATCGAAGATATTTTAGGAAAAAAAGGCAAAACGCAAAAAAATATGCGTGACTTATTACCGTCCGAAATTTGTGATTATGCGTGTGAAGATGCCGATATTACATTTCAATTAAAAACAATTTTGACAAAAGAACTTCTTGAAAATCAATTAAACGAACTGTTTGAAACGATTGAAATGCCGTTGATGCCTGTTTTACAACGTATGGAAAATGAGGGAATTGCGATTGATACAGCGTATTTGAATAAAATGTCCTTTGATTTTCAAGGCGAACTTTTAATCTTACAAGATAAAATTTTAGCCTTGGCTGGCGTTGATTTTAACATTGACTCGCCGAAACAGTTAGGCGAAATTTTATTTGACCATTTGAAAATTTCTGCCAAAGCAAAAAAGACCAAAACAGGGCAATATCAAACTTCGGAAGAAGTGTTGGAAACATTCAAAAACGACCACGAAATTATTCCGTTGATTTTGGATTATCGCCAACTCAAAAAATTAAAAAGTACGTACATCGACCCACTTCCCGAATTGTGTAAACCCAAAGACGGACGTATTCACACGACGTTTATGCAAACGGTTACGGCAACGGGGCGTTTGAGTTCCAATAATCCGAACTTGCAAAACATTCCCATTCGCACCGAGCGTGGGCGTGCAATCCGTAAGGCGTTTATTGCCAGAGATGCACAACATTTGTTGGTGTCTGCCGATTATTCGCAAATCGAATTACGTATCATCGCTGCGTTGAGCCATGACGAGAATATGATACAGGCGTTTAAAAATGGCGAAGACATTCACCGTGCGACCGCCGCGAAAGTCTTTAACACACCTTTTGTCGAAGTGACACGTGACCAGCGAAGTGCGGCAAAAGCGGTCAATTTCGGAATCATTTACGGTCAATCGGCATTTGGGTTATCTCAAAACTTAGGAATAAGCCGAACAGAAGCAAAAGAAATTATTGATAATTATTTTGTTCAATATCCAACGATTAAAACATACATGGACGAGGCAATTTTGACTGCGAGGGAAAAAGGCTATGTCGAAACAGTTTTAGGAAGACGACGTTTTTTACCCGACATCACATCTGCGAATGCGGTGGTGCGGGGTTTTGCCGAACGAAATGCTATTAATGCACCTATTCAAGGTTCGGCAGCGGATATTATCAAAATTGCGATGATAAAAGTTGATGATGCTTTAAAGACGAATAATTTAAAAACCAAAATGTTGTTGCAAGTACACGATGAGTTGGTTTTTGATGTCCCGTTGGAAGAAGTAGAAACAGCTAAAAAAGTAATTGCTGATGCGATGGAAAATGCGTTTCATTTTTCAGTTCCATTAGAAGTAGAGGCACAAGCAGGAAAAAATTGGTTGGAAGCGCATTAAAAATGATGTGAATAACGAATTTAAAGACTTAATTTTTAGTTAATAAAATGGCGTGAAAATGGAAAAAAATGTAAAAACACCCCTTTTTAATTATCAAAGTGTTAAATCTGTCGAATATTTGTTGCAGATATAAAAAAAGGTATTACCTTTGTCCCAGAGTAGTAAGAGTAACTATCATGGTTGCTCAAATTAGTTTTCATAAGTAGTAGTAGTTAGGTTAGGTTAGTTCAAAATGCAGACTTCGGTCTGCATTTTGTTTTTAACCCTTAACCAACCAAAAAATACCCAAACAAGCCATCACAGAAATTAAAATATTTGCAAGAGCAATTGCATAATTTCCCGATTGGAAAAGATCGAATGTTTCTTTGCTGAATGTTGAAAATGTACTTAATCCACCACAAATGCCAACAGTCAAAAACAACTGCCAATTTCCTTGTGGCTTGACCGAATAAACAATCGTTCCCAAAAGAAAACAAGCGACAATATTGGAAATCAACGTGTTTAACGGAAACTGATTTGTAAACGGAATTTTCCCGATACCAAAATGCATTAAACTGCCAATTCCCCCACCTAAAAATACTGCCAACCAACTCATTTGTATAAAATTATTCTAAAAGTCGTTCCCACACCGACTTCGGTTTTTAAAACAAAAACTTTTCCTTTGTGATATTCTTTAATAATACGTTTTACCAGCGACAAACCAAGTCCCCAACCTCGTTTTTTGGACGTAAAGCCTGGTTTGAAAATATTTTTCACATCTTTTTGCGGAATGCCTTTTCCTGTGTCCGAAATGTCGATGTAAACATTTCTGCCCTCTTGCGAAATACACACGTCAATTTTTCCGCTGGAGCGCATGGCATCAACGGCATTTTTAATGATATTTTCGCCAACCCAAGCCATCAACGGACGGTTGTGCATCGCTTGAATTTCTTCGGAAGTTGTAGAAAATGAGATTTTTATTTTATCCGAAACACGTTTTTGAAAATATTCTGCCGTTTCTCGGAATGTTCCCACAATATCGGGTTCGTCCAACATGGTTTCAGAGCCGATTTTTGAAAAACGATTGGTCACAATTTCGAGCCGTTTGATGTCTTTCTTCATTTCTTTGACGGTCGTTTCGTCCACTCCTTGCGCATCTAAAAGCTCCACCCAAGCGATAAGCGAAGACAAAGGCGTACCTAATTGGTGTGCGGTTTCTTTTGCCATTCCAGCCCAAACTTGATTTTGCTCGGCTTTTCGGAACGTGCTGAAAATCAGATAGGAAATAAAAATAAACAAACCAACAATACCGATTTGAATATAGGGATAATATTTTAATTGTTTGAGTTCGCTACTTTGGTCAAAATATAAAATGCTGTTTTGCGCATCGGAAAATACCACATCAATCGGTTGGTTAGCGTACGAAAGCTCTGTAATTGTCTGTTTTAAATTTTCTTTTTGGATTTTTTCTTCGGGCAAATTCGTGGCAATAATCGTGTCTTGTTCTTTGTCAATCAGCAAGATAGGTACAAGACCTTTATTTAAAATCAACTCTGTATTAAAGGCTTGAATGAGTGAATCTCGTTCACGTTCCAAACGTTCGATATTCAACGAATTTCCGTAAGCGTACGTCATAAAAAGACCTTCAAAAACTTCGATTGTAAACGATTGTTTTTCTTTAATCCACTTTTTACTCAACTTTTTCAACGAGTCTTTTTCATCAAAATCCAAATTAATATGCGAGGCGACATTTCCTTTTTGGTCGGTCACAATAACGGGAATAGTTTTGTTGTTTGAAATGATTTTTAACGGTAATCCGTAGTCGATTTCTAAACCTAAATTCGAGGGCATCGAAATACTTTTGGTCGCCTCAATCCAAAGTTCCATTTCCGCTTTTTCCTTTTGTTTCAACTCGGTAAATGAATTGTTGGTAAGCTGTACCAATTCGGCTTTTTTCTTAATCGCATCAGCCCACGTTTGCGCTCGTTCACGTTCACGAAACCGCACTTTTTCAACGATAGAATTGGAGAAATAAATAGAAACAACCATGAGTGTCAGCGCAATGACTAACAAGAAAATTTCCCACTTTTGTTTGTTCGAGTAAAGATTCATTTTGAAGAAATCAACCGTAAACTTAACTTTTTATTGTAAATTTAGGCTAAATTTAATCGGAATATCTAATTTTATAGGCGTATGAGAACTATTTTTTTATTTCTTTTTGGATTTTTCTTGCTATTCTCTTGCCAAAACAAACAAGATAAAAACTTGACTATCAACACTTTTCAACGGCAATGGATAAAGCCTAATTTGTGGATTTCGGGATTGAACGAATTTTATAATTTTCCAAATTGGTTTGACGATTCGTTGATTTCAACACACAAGATTCAAAAAATTAGTTTGAAAGAATTTTACGTTCGCTATGCGGATAATGAAACATTTAATTTAAAAGATTCCGTTCCCGACAAATGGATAACGTATCATTTTGACAGTTTGGGAAAAGTCATGTCGTTAAAAATTGAGGAGTTTAATAATCGCTTGTTATTCAGAGAGAAAGTAATTAATTTTCAGCCTGAAACATTCGATTTCACAAACAGTTATTCGGCATTTCAATCGAAAACAAATCTTTCCAATTTTTTAGTTCCTGCAGGATTTAAAATTGCGAATGAAAAACAGTATTTACCAAGTTCAAAATCAGAAAATTACGTTGCTTATTACGATTCTGTCGGCGGACAGTATTTGTATTTGATTACGAACAAAGACGTGGTAAGTCCGATTTCAATTGACACGATGTTGTCGCCAAGTCCGAAAGATATTTTAATTATTCCGAATTTAATTGCACCCAAAAAGATTTATAATGTGGATAATAAAATTTTGGAATCCAATGTATTAGAGTTTGATTATGATGATTATGGCAATTTGACAAAATACCGTTTCCGCCAAAAATCAAGTAAATCCGTTTCGATTTTACGCTATAATTCCAAAGGATTTTTAATCGGTTTTGACACCTTTATTTACAGTGATAATTATCTGATTTCTAAGCATCAAGAAACAATCAAAATCAACGCTTTCGGTCAACCACTTTTAATTTACGAAAAAACACCCCAACCAAAGTGGAAAAAAGTAGTGGTGTTTGCGTACGAGTGAATATCATATTTTGATTTTTTCAAAAAAAACTTTACATTTACCCTCGTTTAACACCAAAATTTGGTTCTATGAAAAAAGTAATTACCCTTGTCTGTATGTCGTATTGCGCACTAAATGTGACGTATGCGCAAAACACGGACGTAAAGGTTCTCTCTGAAGAGCAGGCGGAACAACTGAAAGCGAAACAATTACCTCTTGATGCAGAAAATGCTTATAATGAGGGCGTTTCGGCGTTTATGGCAAAAGATTATCAAACGGCTATTTCTAAATTTACAACGGCAATTAAGATTTATCCCGACTTTCCGAAGGCGTATTTGAACCGTGGAATGAGTTATTCGGCTTTGAAAGACAAAGAAAATGCGCTTAAAGATTTTACCATGGTGACGGAAATGGATTCAACAAGTTCGTTGGCGTATTACGAAAAATCACAAGTTTATTTTAACGAGCAAGATTATCAAAGTGCGATAAACGAGTTAGGAAATGCAATTAAGCTCAATGATAGTGAAGTTAAATACTTCTATAACAGAGCAATGGCTTATTTCCAGATGGAAAATTATAAAGATGCGATTGCAGATTTTGACCATGTTTTGAAAATCGACCCGTACAATGCGTATGCGTATAACGACCGAGGAAGTGCGTACAGAGAGTTAAACGACTTGGACAAGGCGGTGGAAAGCTACAAAATGGCGGTTGCGAAAGACAAAACATTTAAAATTGCTTATAACAATTTAGGTTCGGTTTACCGCAAGCAAAAGAAATATAATTTGGCAATTGAAGCGTTTACTAATGCGATTAACAACGATGCTAATCTTTACATTGCATACAACAATCGTGGTTATGCGAAGTTAGAAAGTGGCGATTTTGAGGGCGCAATAAAAGATTTTGACAAAGTAATTGAGTTGAAGCCGAGTTATGCGTTTGCTTTCAATAACAAAGCATCGGCGTATATTAAAATGGAAAAATGGGACGATGCTGTGAAACAATGTGATTTGGCTATCAAACTCAATCCTGATTATGGTTATGCATACTACAACCGAGGTATTGCCAAAGAAATGCAACACAACGAAGAAAAAGCGTGCGAAGACTGGTTAAAAGCTGCCGAATTAGGTGTGAAAGTTGCCGAGTCGTATTATGCAAACAGTGAATGTAATAACTTTTAAACGAAGACAATATGAAAAATATAATATTAATTTTTACAGTTTTAATCGTCGCATTAAACACGTATGCGCAAACTGACACTCCTTTTGATAAAGCAGCTTTCAAAGATGAAAAAGACGGTTTGAAAGAGGCTCAAAAACACTTGAAAATGGGTGACGGCTACTTTTTTGCTGTTCCTTTTTCGGATTATAAAAAAGCATTTGAAAGTTACGAAAATGCGTACAAATTCAACCCAAACAACGCACTTTTGAACTTCAAAATGGGAATTTGTTTGATAAACACGAATTTCAGAACACGTTCGTTGGATTATTTTGAAAAAGCGTACAAGTTAAATGGAAGTGTTTCTGCCGATATTCAATATTATTTAGGACAAAGTAACCAACTGAATAGCAAGTGGGACGAGGCGATGAACCACTATCAACAGTACAAAAAAAATTCGTACAGCAACAAAGAGGCAAATCCCGAATTGGTATCAAC